>CAYTHB010000007.1:0-69003 GCA_964437515.1 uncultured Sterolibacterium sp. | reverse complement strand
TTAAAGTTTGCTCGCCCCATTCGACGGCGATGGCATCGGGGGTGAGTTGGGCTTGACGGTTGAGAGGCTGCGTTAAGTCCTCATACAGTGCATTGTTTTTTGATGCCTCATGCGCATTAAAACCATTCAGCAGCTTATGACGCTCATCGTCGGAGAGGAGAGAAATTTCCCTCATCAAGGAATCGGGCGTATGTTCCAGAGCCACACACAATGCCTGCAAGACATGCTGGTAATAGCCTGCCAAGCGTGTTGCACCGATCTGTGGCCGTGTATGAAGCGTCAGGGCGAAGCCTGATCCATCATCGTCGACCGAGGCTGTTAGCGGGTAATGGGTGCGTTCGTAACTAGCGAGTAACTCGATGCCTGCTTCAGGCGGTAGTGCCTGCAATGCACCATGCCGGAAATTCAGTACTGAAGTGAATAGTGGGTACGCTGCATCCACACGGCTGACGCGCTGCGCCATCGCCAGCGGCGTTTGCTCATAGCGCAGCAACATTCTCAATTCATGATGTGTACGCTCAACGACTTGCGTGACGGTGTCATCCAGAATGCGCACACGCAAGGGCAAGGTGTTGATAAACAACCCCAAGGCCTGCCCTGCCCCACCCTGCAAGCGACCCGAAAGCACCGTCCCGAAGACCACATCGTCCCGCCCGCTGCAACATGATACGAGCTGCGCCCAAGCGACATGGAACAGGCTGGCCACACTCACTTTTCTCAATCGCGCCACACTTCGCAAATAAGCGGCCAGTGATGTTGTCAGTTCAATCCGCGCATCTTCTAACGAGAGTGCATGCTTATCCCTATCGGTCAAACCAAACGGAGTCGTCGGTTCATCAATATCAGCCAGACGTTCCCGAAAGAAATCCAGCGCCTCCTGCTGATGGTGATGCTGATTCTTTAAGGCACGCGCCACAAAATGACGATAGGGAACCGACGGGGGTAAATCTACATCCGGATTTTCCAGCAATGCAAGAACCTCACGCACCAGGATTTCCAGCGAAACATGATCGCTGATGATGTGATGCAGCAAAAGGATCAGGTAGTAGCTTCCCGTTCCCTGCGGATCAGGAGCCATCTGGATGCGCAGTAAAGGGGCGTGTTGCAGATCGATATGCAGCGCATTCTGTTCCACGCGCTCTTCAAGTTGCTCTCGAACATCGCGATCGGATTTCAGGTCGAAATAGGTGATCGGCAATTCAATCTGGCGGTGTACCACTTGCACCGCCTGTTCCGCAGTTTCCATCTCGCGCCAAAGGATGCTGGTTCTCAAAACATCATGCCGCTGCATCACTTTTCGCAAGGCATGAATGAAAGCATCACACTGCGCGCGAGAAGCCAGACGCAAAAGCGTCGGCAGAATATAAGCATCCCCCGTGCTTTGGAGCTGATGATGAAATAACAGACCTTCCTGCAAAGGAGCTAGGGGATAAATATCCTGCACATTCGCGGCTCCACCCGGCACGGTCGCAACGATGCGCTGAATGTCTTCCTGTTCCAGTTGTACGAGATTCAGCATCTCCGGTGTGATGTTTGTGCAATGCTCCGGAATGAGATGAGGGAAAAAATCATCTTCTGTTTGATCGGCCACCCCATCGCCAGAAGCGCATTGCTCACGGATTGAAGCAGCCAGTGCAGCCAGTGTCGGATAGTCGAAAATGCTGCGGGCATCCACCTTGTACCCGGCCAGACGCAGTTGCTCAAGCAGGCTCACAATCAATAAGGAATGACCACCCAGATCAAAAAAACTATCGTGTCGCCCGATCATCACCTCAGGCGGCAATTGCAGAACATGACGCCAGATGGCAAGCAGATTCGTCTCTATTTCGCCCTGGGGCGGTGCATACGCTTCGTGTCGATAGTCCTCTGGCTCCGGCAGCGGCAAGGCACGCTCATCCCGTTTTCCATGAGGTGTCAGCGGCATCCGCTCCAACACGATGAAGGCCGCAGGCACCATGTAAGCAGGCAATGCGGCATCAAGACGCGCCTTGAGTGCGTCCAATCCGGCATCCTTGATGTCAGAACGCAAAACCAGATAGGCCACCAGCTGCTTGCTCTCTGTGCTTTCTGTACGCTCACATACATCGTCACGCCTCCATGCACGCACGTGCACTTCGGCATAGCGATCGTCACGCGCAATCTGCGCTTCGATTTCGCCCAACTCGATCCGAAAGCCACGCAACTTGATCTGACGATCGTTGCGCCCCAGATATTCCAGCGTGCCATCCTTGCGCCGTCGCGCCAGATCGCCCGATTTGTAGAGCCGATCTTGCGGATGGTGAGCCCAGGGATCAGGAATGAAAGCGCGTTCTGTGAGCTCCGGCTGATGCAGGTAGCCACGCGCCAGCCCATCCCCCCCCACATACATTTCACCAACCACACCCTGCGGGACGGGTTGTTGATTGGCATCCAGCAGATAGATTTTCAGATCGGAGATGGGCACACCGATGACACTCCCCTGTCCTGCCCCACCGTTAATATCATGAGGGGTCAGAAAGTGCCACGTCACATGAACGGTGGTTTCGGTAATGCCATACATATTGACGAGCTGTGTCTGCTCCAGAGGATTGTTCGCCAGCCAGGGTTGCAGGGATGCCGTGTCCAGGGCTTCACCACCAAAAATGACACAGCGCAAATGGTGACGACATGCCTGATCCGACGTATCTCCTTTCAATGCCAGGCCTTGTGCCGCCATGAGCTGACGAAAGGCACTGGGCGTTTGATTGAGCAGAGTCACTTTTTCGCGACACAGGAGCCGATAAAAATCGGATGGCGAGCGCGTAATCTCATGAGGCACGATGAGTAATCGTCCCCCATGCAGCAAAGCACCCCAGATTTCCCATACCGAAAAATCAAAGGAACTGTTATGAAACAGTGTCCACACATCCTGCGAGCTGAAACGAAAACGTTCGGCAGTGGCATCGAACAGGCGGGTGAGCTGACGATGTTCGACCATCACCCCCTTGGGCTGCCCTGTTGTTCCCGAGGTGTAAATGACATACGCCAGATGAGCGGGTCTCAAACCCAAGGCCTCGGCATCCAGATTATCAGCAGGATAGTCAGCCATCCGGTCTTGCACCACGTCCATGCAAATGACCGTGGTTTCAGCCGAGGCAAACACAAACCGCTCTTGCAATGCCTGATGCGTCAGGATCACCCGTGGGGCAGCTTCTTTCAAAACAAGCTCGACACGTTCACGCGGCCAGCGTGGATCCATCGGCAGATAAGCCGCGCCCGCCTTGAGTCCACCCAGCAGGGCAACGATCAGATCCAGACTGGGTTCCAGACAAAGCGCAACCAGGCTATCCGGTTTCACACCCTGTTCAACAAGAAGATGCGCCCATTGATTGGCGCGCCGATTGAGTTCGGCATAACTCATCGACATTGCGTTCATCGTCAATGCGATGGCTGCTGGTTGGAGGGCTGCCCAACGTTCAAATACCTCCTGAAGCAGTGTGTTCTGTTCATGGCGGGTTTGAACAGGGGCGAGGAGCTGCCCGCGCTCCTCTTCCGGCAGAATATTCAGCGCAAGAAAAGCGGTCTGTGTCGGTGTCTGTGATTGGGATTCCAGAACGTCCAGAATCGACTCCAGTGCCGTTTTCAGATAGACATTGATACGACGTGCCCCCACGCGCCGATCCACCTGCGCCACCAATTCAAAGTCTCCATCTTCCGCACCCAGATCATCGATGTTCATGGTCAGCGGATAGTTGGTGCGTTCCTGACTGGCCAGTACCTGAACCTCTTCGACATCCCACCCTGCAAGCAATGTACTGTGACGATAATTGAGCAGTGAGGTGAACAAGGGATTCTGCGCATGGGCGCCCGCTTTTGTACTCAGCCCACTGGCGCGCAGTGCCACCGACAAGGGGCATTGCTCATGAGAAACCAGCGTCATCAGCGCATGATGCACCTGGGTCAGAATTTCTTGCGTCGTCTTGCCCTGCAAATCAATTCGCAACGGCAAGGTGTTGATGAACATGCCCACGACCTGCTCAGCCCCTCGCGTATTTTGCGTGCCTTGCAGACGGCCAGAGAGCACCGTACCAAACACCACCGTTTCACGACCACTACAGAGCGCTACGAGACGCGCCCATGCAGCATGAAACAATACGGCCGGACTGAATGCTGCGCGACGTGCCTGTGCGCGCAGCCGCTGCGCCAAGGCGTGTGACAAACGCAAACGATCTTCTTCGAGCTGGCATCCATCCCCATGAGTATCCATCAAGCCAAAGGGCGCAGTGGGTTCATCAATATCGCCCAATTGCGCATGAAACCAGTCGAATGCCGCTGCTCTCATCCCCTCCACATCACGCGCTTCATCGGTCGCCCGACTGTAGCGCAAGGCTTGCGCCACATAATTTCGGTAAGGTACGGGCTCAGGAAGTTGCGGATACAGGGCTGCCTGCCCTTTCGCTTTCATGAGGTGCTGGATTTCCCTCAAAAGAATTTCGAGGGAAACGTGATCGCTGATGATGTGATGCAGCTGCAATAACAAATAATGCGTTCCGTCGGCAGGCTCCACCGCACTCTGTAGCCGGATTAAGGGCGCACGATGAAGCGACATTTCGCAACATTCAAATGCCATGCGAGACTGAAGCGTGGCCAATGCGCTCTCACCCGCAGCCAAAGGAAGCTCTTCGACTTGCAAAGCAGCCAGACGCTGAACAAGCTGAACGGGGTACGGCAAGTCCTTCTGATGAATGGAGGTACGCAAAGCGTCATGACGAAGCACCATGACACGCAGCGCGTCCAGAAAGGCAGCTTGGCGTTCAGAATTCAAAAAAGACAGCAGAACGGGAAGAACGTAAGCATCGCCTGACTTGTTCATCAGATGATGGAAAAGGATGCCTTCCTGCAAGGGTGCCAGAGGATAAATGTCCTGAATATTGGCAAAGCCGCCGGGCGTGGCTGCCGCCAGCGCGTCGAGATGTGCCTGACCAAGTTCCACGAGAGGCAACATGTCCGGCGTAATCCGGATGCAGCCCGGAGCAATGAGATTCTGCGGCGGAGAGAATATCGTTGGTAGAGGTGCGCTCGAAGACTCATGTGTATGGGGTAAGGCACTGAGTGCTGCTGCCAAACCCGCCACTGTCGGATGCTGAAATATCGTATGAATACGGGCTTCGAGCCCCACTGCACGCAAGCGTTCAAGCAGGGAGACAATCAGCAGGGAATGCCCCCCCAGTACAAAAAAATCATCATGTCGCCCAATGGTTTCAGTCGGCTCCCTGCCCAGCACGGCTTGCCAGATGCTTGCCAGTGTGGATTCAAGCGCCCCCTGGGGCGGTTCTTTCGATGCGCTATCACTCGATATTTCAAGTGTGGCCAGTGCCTTTCGATCAATCTTGCCACTAGAAGTCAAAGGCAAACGTTCCAGGATGACATAGGCCGACAGCTGCATGTAATCGGGCAGTGTGCGCGACACATGCTGCCGGAGTTTCTTCACGAGCAGGGATTTCTGTTCATCCGTAAATGTGATCGGGTTGATGAAAGTGAGATAGGCCGCCAGCCTGCGATCTACGGGTACACCTGACCGGCCTTCCTGCATCAGGACAATGACATCGCGCAGCCTGTTCCTGATTTCTGCACAAGCGCGTATCTGCGCTTCGATTTCGCCCAACTCGATGCGAAATCCCCGCAATTTCACCTGATGATCTTGTCTTCCCAAAAATTCCAGTGTGCCGTCACGCCGCCAACGCCCCAGATCCCCCGTCCGATACAGACGTTCTCCAGGTTCGTCAGTGTAAGGATCCGGAATGAAGCGTTCTGCCGTCAGCGCTGCCCGGTTCAGATAAGCACGCGCCACACCCACACCGCCGATCACGATTTCTCCTGTCACCCCCACAGCCTGAATCTGAAGGTGAGCATCGAGTACATAGATGCGGGTATTGGCAATTGGTTTGCCAATGGGAATAGCAAGCGCGTCTGATGCAATTTGATCAGGCAGGCAGCGATGCACTGAGGCACAGACCGTAGTTTCTGTCGGACCGTAAGCATTGTAAAAATTCAGTCGTTTCGACCAATACCATGCCAGTTCAACGGGGCAAACATCCCCTGCCACCACCAGCGTTTTCAGGGTCGGCAGCAGGAGCGGCAGATCATGATCCGTCCACAAGCTGACGGCCACCGGCGGCAATGTGGCGTGAGTAATGCCTTGTTCATGAATGAAATCACGCAGGGGACGACCTGGCAGCAGATGCTCACGCGCCGCCAGATGCAGGCTGCCCCCCTGCCCCAGAGCCATCGCCAGTTCCCAGACACAGGCATCAAAACTGGCTGAAGCAAACTGCAGCACACGACTCTCGGGTGTGAGCGAAAAATACTGACCTTGCCACTGCGCCAGATGACACAGGCCTCGATGATTCAGCAGAACGCCTTTGGGCTGCCCTGTCGATCCAGAGGTGTAGATAAGGTAAGCCAGATGATTGGCACCGGCTTGTCCGGCTGTCGTCTGTGCCCCTGTTGCAGCCGAGGATGGAGAGACCATGCCAGCATCCGCACCCGCATCCACACTGACGTCACTATCCAGTAGCACAATGGATAGATTGTGCAGCTTCGATAGCGACAATGCTTCATATTCAGTCTGTCGCGTCACCAGCACACGAGGAGCGGCATCTTCCAGCAGATAGAGGATGCGATCTTGCGGATCTGCCGGGTCAAGGGGCAGAAAGGCAGCGCCTGCCTTCAGTATCCCCAGCATGGCCACGATCATGTCGATGCTGCGTTCAATGCAGAATGCCACCACATCATCTGGTGCAAGGGATGGACAGCGCAAACAAAGATGGCGTGCAAGCTGGCTGGCGCGTTCATCGAGTTCGCGATAGCTGATATCAACGTGCTCAAAACTCAGCGCAAGCGCGTCAGGCTGTATCGCAACCCAGGACTCGAATAGTTGATGAAAAGTCTGGAACGATGGAAATTCAGTACGAGTATCGTTCCATATCTGTAATAGCTGATTTCGCTCAGCCGCATCAATCAAGGCATATTCATGCAACCGTGACTGCGGCTTTTGGGTGATTTCATTCAACAGATGCAGCCAGTGCGCCGCCAGACGTTCCACGGTGGCAAGCTCAAACACGTCCGTGTTGTATTCCAGAAAAGCCGGCATGTTGGCGACATCGGCAGATTCCTGTACCCCCAAAGTCAGATCAAACTGCGCCACCCCGGCATCGGATGACATCACCTCAAAAAGAAGTTCGTGACTCACCCGCATCTGTTCGGGAAGGGGCTGCATGACGAACATGACCTGAAACAAAGGACTGTGAGCCAGATGACGTTCCGGGTTCAAGGTTTCAAGCACCTGATCGAAAGGGACATCCTGATGGGCAATGCCTTGCCTCACCGTGTCACGCACCTGCGCCAGAAAATCTCCATGACATTGCTCATCATCGATGCGACTACGCATGACCAATGTATTTACAAACAAACCAATCAGAGCTTCGGTTTCCATGCGATTCCGGCAGGCAACCGGCGTGCCGACACAGATATCCGTCTGTCCGGAATAACGCGAAAGCAGTAATTGAAATGCCGAAAGCAAGACCATGAACAGCGTGGCATTGTTCGCCGCAGCCAGCGTCTGAAGGCGCTCCCTCAACGCGGCATCCAGTACAAACGGATATCGCACGCCACGGTGGGTCTGTTTGGCCGGTCGCGGACGATCCCAAGGCAAATCCAGTACCACAGGAGCATCGGCAAGCTGCTTGCGCCAGTAGTCGAGTTGCCGCGTCAATTCAGCACCGGCTAAGCATTGCCGCTGCCAACGGACATAGTCTGAGTACTGAATAGGCAAATCGGGCAATGCTTTTTCGTGTTGTCCTCCTAGCGTTTCTTGAGTATGAGCCCCATAAAAATGAGCGACCTCCCTGAGCAGCACATTCATCGACCAGCCATCGGCAATGAGGTGATGCATGTTCAGAAACAACACCTGCTCCTGTTCGGAGATGCGTAGCAAGCCGATACGGATCAGAGGGCCTCTGGCAAGATCGAAAGGCAGTCGTGCATCCTGCTGCAAGCACTCATGCAGCTTTTTTGTGCGCATCGGCTCATCCAAATGGCTCAGGTCCTGCTGTAACAAGGGTAAGACCTGAGTCTGGGCAACAAGTGCAGCGGGATAGGGCTGCCCTGGTTTCTGATGAAAGGTCGTGCGCAGGGTTTCATGCCGGCGCATTACCTCACTGAAGGCTGATACCAGGGCAGAAACATCGAGTCGCCCCGTCAACCGAACTGCCGCAGGTATATTGAAAATCGCGGAAGCCTCTTCTGCTCCGGCTCCTGACACTTTCTGTTCGAAAAACCACAACCGTTGTTGCGCATAGGAAAGCTCGTCCTGCCGCCTCGATGCGACCAATGATTCCGGCAATACGTCAGAAGCCTGCGACAAAAGGGGCGGCACTGTCTCTTCGGTGCGCTGTTGAGAAAGCGCATGACAGAGAAAATCCATCAGACGCTGCACGGTGTCGTATTCGAAAAGAAGCGATGACGACAAAGGAAATTGCAGATGCTGCTGCAGGGCATTCACCACTTTCAAAGCCGTCAGGGAATCTACGCCAAGCAGGGCAAAGGACTGGTTCGAGTCCCTGAGGTTGAGGCTCATTCCCGCTGCATGAAATGACTGCTCAATCAAAGTCATCACCTGCTCCCGGCGAGAAGCCTCGTTCATCGCAAGCATTCGGGTGACTTCTTTCAGTTCAGGAGATCGCAACGCTTCCTGCACGACTGACGCAGGTGGGTTCGTGGGTGTCGCAGCTTCCATCCCCGGCCATGCCTTCGGAGGATCATCCGACAACCAGAAGGATTTGCGCGTCAAGGGATAAGCCGGAAGCCGAACGATGCGTGCATTCTGATTCCGACCATGATAGAACGCGCACCAATCAACAGAAGCCCCCGCTTGCCATTCTGCACCCAGCGTCATCAACGACGCATGGTCACTACATTTGACATGGGCTGCCATATCAGCACCATGCCCCGCCGTGATGCGGACTTCAAGCTGAGCAAGGGCATCCGTCCGGTCGGTCACCACATAGAATTCACGACAGGGAAAGTTCGCTCGTCCTGCGGCACGCGTAAAGCAGACATCCAACATACGCAAACGCGGATGACGCACAAGATGATCTTTCAGCTCGCGTCGCATGACAGACAGTTCATCCGGATTACGCGCTGAAAGTGTCAGCAGATACGAGGATTGAACTTCTTCAACATCCTCATCCACCGCCGGAGCATCATGCAGAATCGCATGGGCATTGGTTCCGCCAAATCCAAATGAGCTGATGCTGGCATAACGGGGCTTTTCTCCGCGAGGCCAGGGCTGCGTTGTCATCACCGGATAAAACGGCGTTTTTTCAAAGCGGATGCGCGGATGCGGTGTGTTGAGATGAAGTGTGGGGGGAATCTGCTCATGACGCAGCGCAAGGACGATCTTGATGAGCCCGGCCACACCCGCCGCCGCCAGTAAATGACCGATATTGGTTTTAACGCTGCCGATGCCGCATGAACCCGATACACCCGATGAATGAAGATTCACATTCCGCCCACCAAAAGCAGCCGTCAAGGCACGCACTTCAATCGGATCGCCGATGGGTGTCCCCGTGCCGTGCGCTTCGACGTAGCCAATTTGTGAGGGGTCGATGTCCGCTCTCTGCACGGCCTGACGAATCACCGCCTCCTGACCTTCCGGTGTGGGTGCCATGATGCCAATGGATCGACCGTCATTATTGACCGCCACGGCATCGATGATGGCTTCGATACGATCTCCCTCCGCCAGCGCATGATCCAGCGGCTTGAGCACCAGCAACCCCAGCCCCTCACCCGGAACCATGCCATTAGCCGCCGCATCGAAAGTACGGCAAAGGCCATCGGGTGAAAGTGCGCCGGCTTGTGCCAAAAGCTCGTGTGCGCTGGAGGTCGGCAAAACATTCACACCACCGACCAATGCCATCTCACAGTTTCCCAGCAGCAGATCATTGCAAGCCTGCTGCAAGGCAACCAGAGAAGAAGAACAGGCCGTATCGATCGTCAACGCGGCTCCCTTGAGATTCAAGGTATGCGACACGCGAGCCGCAATCATATTGAGCAGATTGGCGGGCATCAGCAAGGGATGATTTATCTCTTGTGCCGCATGTTCATGCACATGGTTCCGCACCCGATGGACACGTTCCATATAACTGTTGCTACTGGCACCAATAAATACGCCCACTGAACGTCGCGCATTCAATCGCTCGCCGCCATAGCCCGCATCGTCCATCGCCTCGTAAACCACTTCCAGCATCAGGCGCTGCTGAGGATCCATGATGAGTGCTTCTTCAGGGGAAATGCCGAAGAAATCTGCAGCGAAACGATCGATATCCGGCAAAACACCCATGAAAGAAGGAACATCCGCACCCGTCTGATCTTGTCGAGACCAGCGGGAAGGCGGAACCGGCAGCACCTTGTTGCGCCCTTCGATCAGGGTTTCCCAGAATTCTTCGGGCGTACGCCCTCCCGGAAAGCGACAGGCCCATCCGATGATGGCAATTTTTCTTGAAGCCACATCGCTAGGAAGAGACATGCTTTCGGAAGGCGGTGACACCGCAGAATCCGATGCAGCATCCATCGCTTGAACAGTGGCAAGGTGCTGCTCCAGATAGCTCACCACTTCACCGAGTGTGCTGCACTCGATCAGCAAGGCATACCCCAGCATCTTTCCATAATGTTCTTCGATACGCGCAAGCATTTCGATGGCTTTGACTGAGCTCCCCCCCAGCTCGATAAATGAGGCCTCTGTACCGATAGAGCTTTCCGGACAGTGCAAGACCTCAGCCCAGATAGCACGCACCGTCTTTTCACACGCAGCATGCGCGCTTGAAGTCTCCGCACGCATCGTTTGCCTCACTGGCATCAGACGACGTGGATCATTCGCCTCGAATTCGGCACAAGCATCCTCATACGCACCTTGCAACCAGGCCTCAATCAACTGAAATCGCTGCAATTTCCCGCTGGATGTTCTTGGCAAACGCGACAAGGGCAATACCGCTTCCACCGGATAAGCCAGATACGTCTCAGCCACCTGGCGCAGCTCATGCGCCCAAGACCAGAAGTCTTTCTTGCGCCGCGCAGCCACAAAAACAACAATACGATCGTTCCCATGCCTTGAATGATCACTCGTGGCGCAGACAGCAATGCTTCCCTCTTTCAAGCCCAGTTGTTCAAACAAGAAACGTTCGACATCCGTGGCCATGACATTACGGCCATGAACGAAAATAACTTCTTTCAAACGTCCTGTAATCACCAGACGTCCCTGATGCAAAAAACCCAAATCCCCCGTCTTAAGCCAGCCATCGGGCGTAAACAAACCCTCATTGATCGTCGCCGAACCTTCATAGCCTGAAGTGACATTCGCACCCCGAATCTGAACCTCGCCCACGGCATCCTCGGATAACAGTCGATCCGATTCATCCGATGTGCACGCTATTCGAACCTGCACTGAAGGTAGCGGAAAGCCCACGTCGACATATTCAACATCGTCGAGTGCATGATGCGCATCGCTTGCTGCAACCACCTTGCCTTCGGCAAACAGTTGCTCCCGATGGACACGATGAACAAGGGGCTCGGTTTCGGGCGGACTGAAGCTCACCGCCACACACGCCTCGGCCAATCCATATACCGGAAACATGGCGTGCCGCCTGAAGCCAGTTGTCGCCAACAAATCACAAAACTTTTTCATGACAAGGGCAGAAATGGGTTCTGCCCCGTTACAAAGCAAACGTACGCAGGACAAATCCAGCCCGTTCAACGCAGGCGGTGTCACGCGATCAAGCACATGCTGCAAACCAAAATTGGGCGAGCTGATGACTTCAGCGTGATGCTTCATGATCTGCTGCAACCAGAACAGCGGTTCAGCGATGAAGTCATGCGCCTCCAGCTTGATCTGCCCCATGCCCCGGTACAGCGGAACCAGATGGAAAGAAATCAGCCCCATATCATGGTAATAAGGCATCCAACTCAAGGTAGATTCTTCCGGCCGTGCCCTGACCGTATCGGCAATATCCCTGATGTTACTAATGAGGTTGCGATGCGTCAGGCGCACCCCTTTGGGCATCGCCGTGGAACCAGATGAAAACTGGAGATAAGCCAGATCGTCTTCAACAGCTTCGTAGATGTGCGCCGCTTCGGCATTTCCCGTCAATGGGCAATCGACTTGCCAACGGCTGCCCTGTCGAGCCGGACGCGCCCTGCCTTCGAGATAAGCCTGCTCCTGATCGGGATCAATAATCAGGATCGCATCAGGAAGGAGATGCAATACGCCATCGAGCTTGCGGGCAAGGTCAGAATCGCGCAGCCATGAAGCGACCTTGGGCAATAAAACAGGAACCATCCCGCCCAGAACGCACGCCCAGAAAAGCACGATCTGTCGCTGCGAGGATTGGCACTGAATAACGACGCGCTGCCCCGGTTTCAAGTCCTGTTGTTGCAGGGTCGCCAATGTCCGCCGAGCTTGCAACAGCAAATCAGCGTAGCGACAAGTCACGTCCCTGCCATCTCGCCGCGCAAAAACGATCTGACGATCCGGTGTTTTTGACGCCGCTTGCAGGATGACATCCGTCAGGGTTTTCATGAATGTCAAATCCGAATCCGAATCCGAATACCACCAAGCGTTCGTTCAATGGATGCCGAATCTCACGCAAGCTTGCACTGCGTGAAGCTCAAAGTTTAACGTAAAACAACACAATCAGAGCCGTGGAGGAAGCCCAGAGGCATACCGAAGCAGTCTTTTCACGAACCCTCAATGCACCTCACGCGTTTCCATGAATTGAATATCGGGAAAACGCTCCTGCGTGAGGCGCAGATTGACTGAATTCGGTGCCAGATACACCGGATCACCCGCACCATCGTAAGCGATGTTTTGCGGATATTTATCCTCCAGCAGTTTGAGCTGCTCGGCAGAACCCTTGATCCAGCGTGCCGTGGCGACGGACACCGGCTCGAAAATCGCATCCACGCCGTATTCATGTTCCAGACGATGGGCGACCACATCAAACTGCAAAGTTCCCACCGCACCGAGGATCAGATCATTGGAGACGATGGGACGGAACAACTGGGTCGCGCCCTCTTCCGCCAACTGCTGCAAGCCTTTTTGCAGTTGCTTGAGTTTCAACGGATTACGCAGCACCGCGCGCTGAAACATTTCCGGCGCGAATGAAGGGATGCCGGTAAAACGCAAATCCTCGCCTTCGGTGAAGGTTTCGCCCAAACGCACCGTGCCGTGATTGGGGATGCCGATGATGTCGCCCGCATAGGCTTCATCGGTGGTATTGCGGTCACGCGCCATGAAGGTGATCGCGTTATTCACCGCGATGCTCTTGCCGCCTGCCACCTGTTTGATTTTCATGCCACGCTCAAAACGCCCCGAGCACACCCGCAAAAAGGCGATGCGGTCGCGGTGTTTCGGATCCATATTGGCTTGTATCTTGAAAATGAAGCCGGAGAATTTTTCTTCAAACGGATCGACTTCGCGCGTCTGCGCCGGGCGCGACAAGGGCGCGGGCGACATATCGACCACCGCGTCGAGCAGCGATTGCACACCGAAATTGTTGGCAGCCGAACCAAAGAACACCGGACATTGCTTGCCCGCCCGATACGCCGCCGCATCAAAGGTGTGCGAAGCCCCGCGCACCAGTTCGATATCCAGCCGCAGCTCATCGGCTTGCGCGCCGATCAACTCATCGAGGCGCGGATTATCCAGCCCCTGAATGATTTCCGAAGTGCCCTTCTCCGCCTGCGGGTCGAAAAACATGATGCTGTCGTTGTACAGGTGATACACGCCGCGAAACAGCCCGCCCATGCCGATCGGCCAGGTCATCGGCGCGCACTGGATGTTCAGCACAGACTCGATTTCATCGAGCAATTCAATCGGCGGACGACCATCGCGGTCGAGCTTGTTGATAAAGGTGATGATGGGCGTGTCGCGCAGACGGCAGACATTGAGCAGCTTGATGGTCTGCGCCTCCACCCCTTTCACCGAGTCGATGACCATCACCGCCGAGTCAACCGCAGTCAATGTGCGATAAGTATCTTCTGAGAAATCCTCATGCCCCGGCGTATCGAGCAGGTTAATCATGCAGTCGCGGTAAGGGAACTGCATCACCGAAGATGTTACGGAAATGCCGCGCTGCTTTTCCAGCTCCATCCAGTCGGATGTCGCATGCTTGCCCGATTTGCGCGCCCGCACTGCACCGGCCATCAGGATCGCGCCACCGTACCAGAGCAGCTTTTCGGTCAGCGTGGTTTTACCCGCGTCAGGGTGGGAAATAATGGCGAAAGTACGGCGCCGGCGGATTTCGTCGTCGAGTTGGCTCACAGCGGGAAGGTAAAGGCGGCAAAGAGAATCGGCGATTATATTCTGTCAGGGAAGCTCTGTACGAATACCAACGAATACCAACAGCAAGCATCAGGGCAATCGCATGAAGCCCTCTTTCGCGGCGAGATTGTTGCCCTCTCCCGTCATTCCGGCCAAATACAGCACCATTATCCCGTCATTCTGCGCAAGCGCAGCGCAGTCGCAGAATCCACAGCGCCGACTCGGCACAAACCCCATGGATCCTGCGACTTCGCGCAGGGTGACGGTGAGAAAACCTGCCCCACGCGCAGGAAGGTGATTTTTGCAGGCAGGCTTGATGGACTTCATGCGATTGCCCTGGGGGCGGCTACTGATTGGCTCGCTATGCTCGAAGCTTCAACCCGACTCCGTTTTCGTTGTTTCACGCCAACCTCACCAGGCGTAGTCCGCATGGAAAATTTTGCAAAGCTACGTCAGCGACATTTCGTTCATGGGATGAAAAGATCGGACGTTATCTGCTCACCCCGCCTCAATCCTGGCCGTTGAACAGGCCACCGAGCAGGCCGCCTTCCTCCGTGCTACCGCCCCCACCGCCCTTTTGCAGCGGTGCAGCGGCAAAAATGCGCGAGGCCAGCCGGGCAAATGGCAGCGACTGGATCCACACCGTGCCCGGCCCGCGCAAGGTGGCAAAAAACAAGCCTTCGCCACCGAACATTGCCGTCTTGATACCGCCGACGAACTGGATATCGAAATCGATACCCGCTGTGTACGCAACGACACAGCCCGTATCGACGCGCAGCGTCTCACCGGCCGCGAGCGTCCGTTCGATCACCGTGCCGCCTGAATGTGCGAAGGCCATCCCGTCGCCTTCCAGCTTCTCCATGATGAAGCCTTCACCTCCAAAAAACCCCGCCCCCAGCCGACGTTGGAAAGCGATACCAAGCGACACGCCTTTGGCCGCGCAGAGAAAAGCGTCCTTCTGACAAATGATGGTGCCACCATGCTTCCTGAGATCGAAGGGAATGATTTTGCCGGTATACGGCGCGGCGAAGGCGACGCGGCGCTTGCCCTGCCCCTCATTGGAATACACCGTGGTAAACAGCGACTCACCAGTAATCAAACGTTTGCCCGCACCGATCAACTTGCCAAACAAGCCGCTTTGCTGAGCCGAACCATCACCGATGATGGCATCCATGCGGATGCCGTCTTCCATATACATCATGCTGCCGGCCTCGCCAATCGCCGCCTCACCGGGATCAAGCTCGATCTCGACGAACTGCATGTCGTCACCATGAATGAAGTAGTCAATTTCGTGCATTCCGCTGCTACTCATATGAAGTTCTCCGTTGAATTAGGGTTGATATTCGGCAAGACAGAAAGGCATAAAAAATGGGATCGTGTATTTAACGATCATGGTAGCCGGCTCCACCCACAGAGGATGAAATAATCATTATCCGATACAAAATACACCTACCCCACCCATCCCCCACGGACGGCTTTGCACAGCCGTCCGGCTTCGGCGGCACGGAGCAGTGCTCCGTGAAACCCCGCCTACGCCCCCTCAATGGGCGGCTACTGGGCTACTGATTGGCTCGCTACGCTCGAAACTTCAACTCGACTCTGATTTTTGTATTTCACGCTAACCTAGAATACCGCAGTTGACCGCTTATCTTGATAAAAGGCTCCGCTATTTCTGTGAATTTCGAACGATTTATAAGCCTCACGTTGCAGGGAGCGGCCATGCGCTCAGTTGTACTCTCCGCGCCTTGCCAAGTAATCCAAAAAACGCACACTCAAAGGCGTCCAACTGCGGTTTCTAGGTTTAACCGATTAAACGTGGTCCCCTAACAACTCGCGTTCGGCTGCCTTGGCAAGAAATCCGGAACGACTCAGGTGGTGAGCTTTGGCATAGTTATCGATGCGGGTCACCAAATACTCCGGCAAGGAAACGTTGAGACGCACCGGCCGACTGCGGATTTTCGCCAAGTCGATTTCGACCAGCATCCAGTAGCCCCCCTCAAAACGCTCATCGGCGATCCACTGTTCCGGCACCGACGGAACAGGAATTTCCATATCTTCGCCATCAAAGTACACCTCAACTGCTTCCTGAGCCATGCCGGGCAAATCAGCCAACTCGTCTGCTGCCGAAAAACAGCCGGGAAAGTCAGGAAAGGTCAGTCCGTAGGCGCTGCCTTCGTCCTTGTGCACATAGACCGGGTACAACATAGTCACCTCCAGTTCCAGCCGGCTTGCCGGTAGATGTTGCGCAGTGTGCCGATAGCCATATCTTTGCGCGGGTGCGGCACGACCACGTGGGCAGGGTTGGTAGGATGCTTGAAGTTCATGTGGTCACCTTTGCCACCCACATGCTGCCAGCCCTCGGATTCTAGTCGTTTGATGATGTCCGCACTTTTTATTTGTGTAAATATACACACTGCATTTAACCGGTCAACCGCAGAAACCAAGGCAATCGCACGAATGACATCGTCGCATCGTCGTAGACCCCACAAAATATTCGTTCACGATCAATGCCTTACCGATGGGGTTGTTCACAGAGGCTTGAATTGTGTAGTTTTCTGCCTTTTTGGGTGGCTCATGGAAACAGAAAACCGGTTACGGATGGCGGACGTATTTGTTGGCATTCACGATCCACGGCAAGCCAAGAAAGTCGAACACAATCTGGTGGAATTACTGATGGTCTCGATATGCGGCGTACTGGCAGGTGCAGACGACTTTGGTTTAGTCAATGTGTCGCTCATTTCAATCTCCTGTGTTTGTTCTGTAATCCGCCCGACATGAGCGGTAACGCCACTTTAAGAGAGAGATGCGACAAGTATTGACGTTTACTATCTGGGCTGCGGGGAATCAGATCAAATTCGGTTACCGCTGTGCCGCAACCAATCGTTCAATTTGCGCGCGCAGGCCATTGAAGATGGGTTCGGAGACTTTGGTCGGGAAGTCGGCAGGCAGTCGTGAAGCCACTGACTCGATGACCGCCGGCGTCAGGGCAATGAGGTCTTCAATGACATCTTCGAAATCACTGCCAAGAGCGTTCGCTTTGGCGACTTCATTCCAGTGCCGCCGCTGGATTTCATGCATCCGGTAATGGGCGTTCCGGGTTCTGAGTGCCATCGCCAGCTTGACCTTCTGCCATTGAAACTCGCGTTCGCCATCGCCAATGACTGGCCATGCCGACATGACGTCGTAGAGCGGTGTTGCCCGGAAATGATCGCCAGCACCCATGAAGATGCTGAAATTTTTGGCATGACCGTCTGGGGCTGCAAGCAACCAGAAGATGAGCTGTGCTTTCAGGAAGTTTCGTCGATCAAGCTCGGCATGATCGCTACCACGCAAGGTATCGAGGATAGATGCCATGCCGGGGCCACCGTGTGCTTCATACTTGAGATTGGGTGGCTTTCCTTTGACCTGGCAAAAATCCTCTTGGGGCAAACGTGCCCACCATCCGTCAGCGAGCATGCGGTCGAAACGCGTGACCACCAAGGCCTTGTGGCGGCCAAATGTCGCCATCGCGCACTCGGCCACAGGAAGCCCATAGGCGTGCACCAACTGGGCGCACAGCCACTCGTTCTCCACCGAAGTCGAAACGTCGGCGCGCATGCCCCCCACTTCACCCATGGGCAGCTTCAGGATATGTGTGGTCGGCGTTGTTCCATGCGGACGGCACCATTGCTTATCGTGCCAGAGGATGGCCGTCTTCTCCTGCGCGCCGGCGATGGATATGCGCAGTTCCTCTTCGATCGGGATGCCGATATTCTGATTGCTCACCGTATCGTCAAGGATGCGCTCGATGTCCTGCTCGGACAGGGGATCGGCTTCGATCCGTCGCACATCTGGGGGCGCGCTGTCCGCGGGCAGGATCTGGATGGCACCCACGCAATCGCGACCAATCTTCTCCAGAAGTTGAAACGCCTGAACCGAGTCGGCACCGAATCTTGTGGCAATCCGTTTACGAATGCCGAGGCTATCGGGCAGCAGATTGTCGAAGTAGGATTCGACCCGGCTACCCGTGAATGGGGCTGTGCCCTGAGACAAGGGCAGAGAAAGCGATAAGGAACGACTTCTGGGGTGAGTGATCCACGCGAAATCGTAGGCAAACGCATGACCATAGGTCGAGCTGAATGTCCAATGGCCGACCAACTCACCGTTCATCCAGATGCCGAGTGTTTTCTTGCTGGAGGGGCGGCCGGCCATCACCAAGAGTCCTGCGACGTTGTTGAATGCGGTGCAGATGCAAGCAGCGGAGAAGCATCCGCAGAAATTTGTGATCGCTGCTCAACCTGGAGTTCGGCATCCAGAGTCATCAGGACAGTGAGAAGCTGATCGATGGAAACCCGTTCCGGATGGTTTTCAATCACGGAGATGCGCTCTTGCGATAGCCCGATCTTCTTGCCAAGTTCCAACTGCGACCAGCCCTTGGCCTTGCGCAATCGCTTCAAGATGGGGCCAAGCTGACCGCTGGTACGAATGGTGTCGGCCATGGCTAATATTCCTAATCGTGAATATCTACAATATATTCTTGTTGGCAAATATTAAAAATATATGCTCTTTCGAGAATATGTCAATATTATTCGTGATTGATAGTATTCTCAGATAGACTGGGAGTCGTCTCTATCGACGGATTCGGGCCACTGCTGCGCAGCATGAAGCACGCGCAGTACGACCAGAGTGTTGCCCCCGTCCTCGATGCGGTAGACCAAAACATAATTGGGGCGCACTACGATTTCTCGCGTCCCTCGTACGCGGCCTGTACGGTAGAGTGTGGGGCGCTGTCGCGCCTGTTCGGCCTTGGCCTCGAATTCGTCGTCAAGCTCGATGGCAGCAGCAGGGTTGTCCTGCGCGATGAAGTCCATGATGGCTTCACGGTCAGTCAGCGCCATTGGGCGCCAAACGAGTCGCGTCACCGCGCAGCACGCCGCAATGCGGCCTTACGGACTTTGAACTGCGCGCGGGCTTCGTCATCGGATACGCTTGGGCGCGGATCGTCAATGCTGGCTTGCACTTCCGCACGGAACCATGCGTCATAAGCGGCGGCTTCGTGGGTACGCTTCAACGCCTCGGCTCGGTCGGGTCTGCGAGGCATATTGGCGGTGTCAGGGTCGTAGCTCGCTGCATCCACATCGAAACGCGCAATGCCCATCCCTTTGAGATAGGAAACCAGGGTTTCGAATTTCCGGAACAGCCGTACTTGCCGACTGCGCTGAGCGGCCAGCGGCCGTTCAATTTTGCCGTACTTGACGAGTACAGACCAGCCGCCGCTTTGGCCGACGATCTGGACACCACTGACCGCGCCAGCCTCAACCAGCTGGGACAAGACTCCGTGGTCGATGGTTTCTATCATGCAGCCCCCTTGTTTTTTCTATAAATCCGCAGTGCGGATAACTATTGTTATTCTAGGCAAACAATAGATAATTGCAAGGTTCTTTTCTGCTACGCCCTGTTGCCGCTCACTGAAATATCGCCGCGACGGTGAATCGAAATACGCAAGCCCATTTCACCCCGCATAAGCCTGTTGCATGCGCGCTATTTTTTTGCACATTTCTTCGCGCAACGCAGCCGGTTGCTGCACAACGGCCAATTCAGCAAATCCGAGCAGCCAGCGACGGAGTTCTAGCGTATCCGGCACATCGGCGGTCAGCCGCACGGTATTTTTTCCTATTTCTTCAACCGATTGATTCGCCGCCAGTGGTCGCTCCAGAAATGTGTGTGCTGCTTCCCGTGCAAAATCGACGACCAGATGAATCGACTGGCCTGCTTCCACAGAAATGCCAAATGCACCGCTGGCAATATAGGCATCAAGATCAAACGCAGGCTTTTGGCGTACGGGCTTGTCCAGGATTTCTGCCGTCACTATTCGCCCCAAGACCAGTTGCTTTATTAAAGGGAGTCCGTTTGTCGTTGTGATTGCGGATATGGGCAAAGCCATCGGCCAAGGCGCAGCGCGGGCTGTGCATGCCTTGGCCAGACAACACAATATGCCGACCCTGACGTTGGCGGTCTTGCCGATGCGCGCCACACCGGAGTGCGAGCAAGCCGCGCAGGAGACGCTCAATGAATTGATGCAAGCGGGCGGGCAGGTTCTGGTGCTCGATCTCAATGCTCTGTCACCGTCCGGGCGTTGGCCGGAGGGTTTCATGGCGGCGCAAGATACCCTGCAACGCGCCTTGCTGCATGCGGTGCATCAGTTACCGATATTGGTGGGGGCAAAGGATAGCAATGGTCATTTCATTGATTTTCTGGCGATGCGCGACAACCCCGGGAGCCAGCGTTTGGCGGCCGTCGGCTAGGCATCCGCCAGCGGTACTGAACGCGCGCAACAGGCGACTCGTGCGGCATTGGCGCATCCACTGATGCAGCAGATACTCAGCCAACCGGAAAAACTGCTGAGTGTGGGTATCGTCCTGCGCGGGCGGCCAGGAGAAACCTTGGTGGTACAGGAATTGAGGCAGGCAACGGAGTGTGTGTGTTGGCCAGCTTGGGTCGTGATCTGACGGTCAGTATCAGCGCGGAGCAAAAGGCGAATTTTTTGCCACACAATCATATTGAGGCCAGTATCTGGGCAGTACAGCTTGCTGCTTGAGCCTATGGTCTTGATGAAAGAGTCTCTACTATGACGCTGACAATTCAAGAAGCCGAAATGATCGTAATCACTTGTCGTGGCTGCGGTGCGACAACCCTGGCACCGAGAAAGTTTGCCGAGCGTTACACGCTGTTTATCTGCAGCCTTGATTTCCAGTGCTCCACTTGGTGGCCGCAACCTGTGTTTCCGTGGTTCCGTAGTTTTTTCAGGGGCACAGGAACGACGTTCTGGGGGGTGGTCGATCAACTGGGTACGGATGAACTGATTCTTGAAACTGTCGCCGACAAGGAAAGATGGGCGCAGATCAGTGCCGAAGTCGATACAAAATCTTTACTCAACAAGTTGATCTATGGAGAGGATTGGGTGGATGAGGATGAAGATGAGTAAGAGCCGAGTTTGCCTGCACATCGCGTCGGCATCATGATTAACAACATTCAGCGCGCCATTCGGCAATTATATTCTGTTCAAAATCCGCCGGATAGGCGAAAATACGCGGTTTATTAGCCTTGCACCGATTTGCTGCCATGACTGATTCTAATATCCATTCCAACGCTGCCAACGCCAACGCCCCAGCGACTGCTCAAGACGAAAACCACATCATTGCCGAACGCCGCGCCAAGCTCGCCGAATGGCGCGCCACGGGCAAAGCCTTCCCCAATGATTTCCGCCGCGAAAACACGGCGGAACGGATTGATGAAGTCTATGGTGAAAAGTCGCGCGAGGAATTGGAAGCCCTGCCCGTGCAGGTCAAGGTCGCCGGTCGCATCATGTTGAAGCGGGTGATGGGCAAGGCCAGCTTCGCCACGATCCAGGATCTTTCCGGCCGGATTCAGGTGTTCATCAGCAACGACAAGACCGGCGAAGCGGCGCATGCCGACTTCAAACGCTGGGACAACGGCGACATCATCGGCGTGACTGGCACGCTGTTCCGCACCAAAACCAACGAACTGACCATCGAAGCGCACGAGATACGCCTGCTCACCAAATCACTGCGCCCGCTGCCGGAAAAATTCCACGGCCTGACCGATGTCGAGCAGAAATATCGCGCGCGTTATCTCGACCTGATGACCAACGAGCAGACGCGCTTCACCTTCGTGGCGCGCAGCCGCATGATCCAGTCGATTCGCAATTACATGGTGAATCACGGCTTCCTCGAAGTCGAAACGCCGATGATGCATCCCATTCCCGGCGGCGCGGCTGCCAAGCCGTTCAAGACCCATCACAACGCGCTCGATATGGAGCTGTTCTTGCGCATCGCGCCGGAGCTGTACCTCAAGCGGCTGGTGGTCGGCGGTTTTGAAAAGGTCTTCGAGGTTAATCGCAACTTCCGCAACGAAGGCATCTCGCCGCGCCACAATCCCGAATTCACCATGATGGAGTTCTACGAGGCGTATGCCGACTACACCCTGCTGATGGATTTCACCGAAGGTCTGCTGCGCCACTCGGCACGCGAAGCGCTGGGTACAGAAGTTTTCCAGTATCAGGGACGCGAACTGGATCTCTCCAAGCCGTTTGCCCGTCTGACCATCACTGATGCCATCCGCAAACATCATCCCGGCTTCACGGTTGAGCAGCTCAACGATGCTGATTGGATCAAGCAGAAGATCAAGGATTTTGGCGAGCCGGTCAAAGCCGGTGGGCTGGGCGCACTGCAACTGCAACTCTTCGAAGCCTGCGCCGAAGCCGAATTGTGGGAACCGACCTTCATCATCGACTACCCCGCCGAAGTCTCGCCCTTGGCGCGGCGCAACGATGCCAACCCGGAAATCACCGAACGCTTCGAGCTGTTCATCGTCGGCCGCGAAATCGCCAACGGCTTCTCCGAGCTGAACGATGCCGAAGACCAGGCCGCGCGCTTCATGGAGCAAGCCAAGGCCAAGGATGCTGGCGATGAAGAAGCCATGTACTACGATGCCGACTTCGTCCGCGCACTGGAATACGGTCTACCGCCCACCGGCGGCTGCGGCATCGGCATCGACCGTCTGGTCATGCTGCTCACCGACAGCCCCAACATCCGCGACGTGATCCTGTTCCCGCAGATGCGGCCTGAATAGTCTCCAACGCTCGATTGCAAGAGAATCCGCGCATCGGCTCCGCCCTCACACCCGCCCGTCTCGACCGGGCGGCGGATGGCACGCCCTACTCCGCCGCCTACGACGACATTTATCACTCCACTGCGGGCGGTCTGGAGCAGGCGCGGCATGTCTTTCTCGCGGGCAACGGCTTGCTTGGCGATCACAAAACCGCAGCACGCTGGCAGCAGCGCGAACGCTTCGTCATCGTCGAAACCGGCTTTGGGCTGGGGCTAAATTTTCTGGCGACATGGCAAGCCTGGCGCGATGACCCTCAGCGTTGCAAGCAACTGCATTTTGTTTCCTTTGAAAAACACCCGTTCAGTGCCGTCGATCTCGCGCAAATCCACACCCGCTGGCCGGAACTCGCGCCCTATGCAACCGCCTTGCAAGCGCAATGGCCGAGCCTCACTCCCGGCGCGCATCGCCTGAGTTTCGACGATGACCGGGTCATCCTGACCCTGTTTTTGGGTGATGCCACCGAGCTGCTGCCCAAACTGCGCGCCCGCGTCGATGCCTTTTATCTCGACGGCTTCGCCCCCGCCAAGAATCCCGAAATGTGGGGGCAGCGCATCACCTCCAGCCTGGCACGTCTTGCCGTCACCGGGGCGACGCTGGCTACCTGGACGGTCGCTGGGCAGATCCGCAGAGAACTCTCTGCCGCCGGTTTCATTCTTGAAAAAGCCCCGGGGTTTACAGGTAAGCGTGAGATGACTCGCGGGCTGTTTCGTGTAGAACGTCGCCATGCCCTGCCCTCGCCACCCGAACGTCATGCCATCATCGTCGGCGCAGGCTTAGCCGGCTGCGCAATAGCCGAGAGCCTCGCCCGGCGTGGCTGGCGCATCAGCCTGATCGAGGCGACAGACACCCCCGCGCAAGGCGCATCGGGCAACCATGCCGGCATCCTGCGTCCCTTGCCCAGTCACGGCGACAATTTGCTGGCACGCCTCACCCGCAGCGGCTTTCTGCATCTACGTCGCCATTTGCATCACCTTGCCGAACGCGGCTACACACCGCGTTGGCAAGATTGTGGTGTGCTCCATCTGGCACGCGATCCACAACACGAAGTAGCACAACGTGAGCTGATTGCACTCATGCAACCACCGGCCGATTTCCTGCGCTTCATCGAACGCGATGCGGCACGGGAGATTGCCCGCTGGCCGGTAACCCACGGTGGCTGGTGGTTTCCCGGCGGGGGCTGGGTGCAGCCTGCAAGCCTGTGTCACGCTAATCTGGAAAGCTGCGGTCAGAACCTCATCACACATTTTGGCAAACGTGTGGCACGCCATCACTACCACGAAGGACAGTGGCATGTTTACGACGAACAGGAACACTGCATTGCGCACGCACCTTATTTGATTTTTGCCAATGCCCAAAACGCACGCACCCTGCTTGAATCGGCTGAACCCTCTGCTCGCCTGAGCCTACCGCTACGCCCTGCCCGTGGCCAGGTCACCCATCTTGCAGAAAATGACCTGTCTGCTCCGGATGTCGTCGTCTGTCGTCTGGGTTATGTCACCCCCGTCATCGACGGCATCCGCAGTGCCGGTGCCAGCTTCATTGCCGACGATGACAGTACGGAACTTCGCGCCGCCGACCACCAGGACAATCTCGCACGCCTCGAATTCAGTCTGCCCGGTGTTTTGGCACAACTGCCTGCCATCGAGAATCAAAACCGCTCGGGTCGCGCAGCAGTGCGCTCGATGACTCAGGATCGATTGCCGCTGGTCGGCGCATTACCCATTAGCAACGACGCAATGTCATTTTCCACACTGGATGAAATCCCGCGCCAAACCGGGCTCTACGGCCTGCTCGGCTTCGGCGCACGCGGCCTGGTCTGGTCTGCGCTAGCCGCAGAACTCCTCGCAAGTCAGATGGAAGGCGAACCCTTGCCCTTGGAGGCCGACCTTGCAGCGGCCGTCGATCCTGCACGCTTCATGCTGCGTCAAGGGCGAGGCAAGCAACCGAACAGCCACACTCGATGAAGCGATGTGTGACCGTGGCATCGCACAGGGTCTGTGGATTCTGCGACGATGCGCAGAATGACGGCACAACCCTTAATTTCCGGGTGAATAGGTTGGTGCGGGAACTTCATTCCAGGTCATCAACAGTGACACCAAGTACTGCAGCAAGAGCGCGCAAGGTTTTGATGGCTCCCTCACGTCTGCCCGTCTCGATCTGGCACAGATAAGCCTTACTGATGCCGACCTGGGCGGCCAATGCGTCCTGCGTCAGCCCGCGATATTCCCGCCACACCCTCACCGGACTAACGCCGGCCAACAACGCATCGACTACAGCGGCGGGAACCGTTTCATCCTCGCCGGCAGCCAGTTTTTTTCTGAAGGCATCGAGTAATGCGCCGTCAATGGCATCTTCCGCCGCCTCAAGCAGCGCCTGATAATCCGCCCACGGCAGCACCACATATTCCGGTTTTCCGTCGCGATCGATAGTTTGGATATTCATTGATAGACACCTCCTCGTGGCCCGATTTCTGTGACCAGCACCCGCAGCCGCTGGCCGTCCAGAAAATACAGCACCCGCCAGTCGCCTACCCGCAGCCGGTATTCGTCCCGGCCGACCAGCTTTTTAACACCCTGAGCACCCAACGGGTCTTGCGCCACCGCCTCGATCTTACTGCGGATCAGCATCGCCACATTTGCCGGCATACGCCGGAGTGCGCGAATGGATTGCTTGCTGTATTCAATCTGGTACATACGTAAATGTTAGCTCTTAGCTAACAAATAATCAAGACAAGCTCCTGTAAAAGTCGGCGCAAGCGACGACCGGAGGAAGTGCAGAGCAAGGTGCCATATGTATTGCTTGCCAACAACCCGGACTATGAAAGACCACCACGGCTTTAACATCAATACACGCTTTACTTGTCAGGATATCGTCCGGACATTATCATAGAGGTAACTTCAAATATGGAGGTTGCCATGAGCACATTGAATCTCTCCAAAACAGAACGGATCGATGTCCGCGCCAGCAGCTCTGTCAAGCAGCTTCTGCAGGAAGCTGCACGCTCTTGCCATAAAAACGTCAGTGAATTCCTGTTGGATGCCGGGGTGATCGCGGCCAACCAAGCACTGGCAGATCGTCGTCATTTTGTGCTGAACGATGAGCAGTGGCAGGCGTTTCAGCAGGCGCTGGATCGCCCCGTGCAAGCCAAGCCACGCTTGAAGAAACTACTCACTGAACCCGGTGTTCTGGGTTGAGTGCAACGTATGAATGGGTTCGCAAGCTCACGCCTGCGGATTCGACGGAAGGCTTCGACTGCGGGCAACCGCCACTCAACCAGTTTCTGCAACGCTATGCCCTCGTTAACCAAAAAGCCAACAGTGCCCAGACCTACGTGTGCTGCTTTGGTACAGAGGTAGTGGGCTTCTACAGTCTGGCGGTCGGAAGCGTTAATCCGGAGAATGCTCCAGCACGTGTCATGAAGGGCTTGTCCAAGCATCCGATGCCGGTCATGATCTTGGCACGGCTGGCCGTCGATCGTCATCACTTGAGGAAAGGACTGGGCAAGGCACTGCTCAAAGACGCGCTGCTGCGCACCGCACAAGCTGCTGACATAGCAGGCATTCGTTGCCTCCTGGTTCACGCCAAGGATGAGACTGCGCGGCAATGGTACGCATCTTGGGAATTCGAACCCAGCCCGACCGACCCCTATCATTTATTCCTGATGCTCAAGGATCTCAAGGCACTCTTAGCAGATTGAATGATGACATTGACGCGGGACTAAACTGCTATGGACAACCCGGTTTCAACGCACCGTCGTCTGCGCCTGTCCCGCCTGCCTCGCCTCGATACGTCCGATGGAATAAACCGTCTCGCCGTGGGATTGAAGTATCTCGATGGCACGTTGCTGCTGTTCGGGTGCGACGATGACGACCATGCCGATGCCACAGTTGAATACGCGGTGCATTTCGGCATCAGCAACCTGACCTTCCCGTTGCAGCCATTGGAACAGATGAGGAAGCGGCCAGCTCTTTTGCTCCAGTGTCGCCGTCAGGTGATCGCCCAAAATACGCGGCACGTTTTCAGTCAAACCGCCGCCCGTGATATGCGCCATGCCTTTGACGCCCATTGCACCCATTGTGCCGCCATGCCCGAGCTGTTGCATCAACGCCAGCAGGGATTTCACATAGATACGCGTCGGCGCCATGATGGCATCGATGAAAGGGCGGCCATGAAAATCGGCCGCCATATCCGGCTTGGCGCGTTCGATGATTTTTCGGATCAAGGAATAGCCATTGGAATGTGCCCCGCTGGAGGCGAGCCCCAGCACCACATCGCCCGGTACGATGCTCTTGCCATCGATAATCTGTGATTTCTCGACCGCCCCGACCGCAAAGCCCGCCAGATCATATTCACCGTCCGGATACATGCTGGGCATCTCGGCCGTTTCACCACCAATCAACGAACAGCCCGCAAGCTCGCAACCCTGTGCAATACCCTGAATGACGGTCGCTGCCGTATCGACATCCAGTCGGCCACAGGCAAAATAATCCAGGAAAAACAGCGGCTCGGCACCTTGAACGAGAATGTCATTGACACTCATCGCCACCAGATCCTGCCCCACCGTGTCATGACGATTCAGTTGAAAAGCCAGCTTCAGCTTGGTACCCACGCCATCCGTTCCCGATACCAGCACGGGCTCACGGTATTTCTTCGATATTTCAAACAGTGCCCCAAAGCCACCAATCCCCCCCAGCACTTCCGGGCGCAGAGTACGTTTGGCATGGGGTTTGATACGTTCGACAAGGGCATCGCCGGCATCGATATCGACACCCGCATCACGATAGGTCAGGGATTCTGTAGGATGGGTCATGCTCAAGGCTGAATGGTTATATAAGTGGTTGAGTAGTTGAGTTCCTGCGGGCTGGCGAATAAAGTACCCACTAAAACACCGTATGGACAACAGCAACAGTCAGCAAAATACAAGCTGAACTTGAATTCAAAATAAAACGTCAATTTTACCGGAAATGTCCAATCAACGCGCTGATCGCCTCCAAACCCTCCTCTGGGGAGGTGTTGGTCTGGCACTCTTGGGACTGCTGTATCTACTCAGCCCAATACTGTCTCCCTTTTTACTGGCAGGCATTCTCGCCTACATCTGCATGCCTCTCGTCGACAGCCTGTCGAACCGTCGCGTGCCACGACTGCTGGGCGTTGTGCTGGTCCTGCTGCTGGCCACGGCGCTCCTGGTGGCACTGGCACTGATCCTCATTCCGCTCGTTCGTGAAGAATCGCGCCAGCTAATCGATCGACTTCCAGATGGCATCCTGCTCTGGAACGAGCAAGCAGCACCCTGGCTCAAACAGCATCTGGGTTTCAATCTGGTTCTTGCACTCGATCCAGCGACGTTAAAAAAACTGATCGACAACAACTGGGGGGGCACACAAAACCTGCTCCAGTCCCTGCTCCCTTCTTTGAAAATCGGTGGTCTGGCACTGTTGGGGCTTGCCACCACACTCATGCTGACCCCCGTCGTGATGTTCTATCTTCTGCTGGATGGTCATCAGATTCTGCAACGCCTGGAAACCTTTGTACCCCGCCCCTGGTATGCAAAGACACACGCCATGCTGACGAATATCGACGCTGTTCTGGCCGAATTTCTGCGCGGCCAGATTGCCGTCATGATGATCCTGGCAATCTATTACAGCCTCGGCTTGTGGCTGGCCGGGGTACATTCCGCCCTGCCCGTCGGTCTGCTGACAGGCCTCCTGATTTTCATTCCCTATCTGGGCTATGCACTCGGTCTGGTGCTCGCACTCCTTGTTGCACTCCTCCAGTTTGAAGGTTTGAGCCCCATCATCGGCGTGGCCATCGTCTATGGCATCGGCCAAATTGTGGAAAGTGTCGGGCTCACGCCCTGGCTCGTTGGCAAGCGCATCGGCCTGCATCCTCTGGCCGTCATTTTTGCCTTGCTGGCGTTTGGTCAGCTGTTCGGTTTCTTTGGCGTACTACTCGCCCTGCCCGCCTCGGCAGCACTCCTGGTCGGGCTGCGTGAAGTCAGCCGTTTCTATCTGGCAAGCCGCTTCTATCGTGGCGAGGAAACCTCCCCATGAAACCTCGTTTGCAACAGCAGATGTTGCTGGATCTGGGACCCGCCGCTGCCGCACCCACCCTCGATAACTTTGCCACAGGAGACAACAGGGAACTGATGTCTCACCTGAAATCATTAGGTGAGAGTAGCGTTTTTGATCAAATCTATCTATGGGGATCACCGGGATGCGGTCGTAGTCATCTACTGCAAGGCAGCCAGATTGCGGCACAAGCGGAGGGTCGGCATGTCTGCTTCGTGCGGGGTGCCGATCTGGGGCATGAACTCTCGACGCCTCCCGGGAGCCTGGTCATTGTTGATGATGTCGATGATCTTGACGAAACCGCGCAAATCACGCTGTTTCGTATTTTCAATTCCGCCCGTCTGGTCGGTCTGGCCTTGCTGCTGGCAGGCAATGAACCGCCCCTGCGCCTGAATCTGCGTGAAGACTTGCGCACACGCATCGGAGCCACGCTGATTTTTGAAGTCCGTCCTCTGAATGATGCGGCCAAGACACAAGCATTGCGCCATCATGCCCGACATCACGGCTTGCGTCTGGATGATCCATTGATCGACTACATGCTGCACCATGGAAAACGGGATCTTCCCTCGCTCATCAAAGTGCTCGAAGCCGCCAGCCAGCTCTCACTGGAGCTTAAACGCCCCTTGACCCTCCCCATGCTGCGCGAAGCCATGGCGACCTTCGCACCCATACAAAATACAGACCCACCTCACGAAAACGAAAGCCCCATCTCATGAATCTAGCGCTGTTTGATCTAGACAATACCCTGCTGGCAACGGACAGCGATTTTGAGTGGGCACAATTTCTCATCGATCAGGGGGTACTGGATCGCACCATCCAGGAAGCAAAAAACATCGAGTTTTACGATCATTACAAGGCGGGAACGCTCGATATTCAAGCCTTTCTCGATTTCCAGATGCAACCGCTCTCACGCCATACACGGCAGCAACTCGATCTCTGGCACGCACAGTTCATGACTGAACGCATACGCCCCCATATTGCACCAGGAGCGCGTGCGCTCATCGAAAAACACCAGACCGCTGGTGACTTGCTGGCCATCGTTACCGCCACCAACAGCTTTGTCACAGGCCCGATTGCATGCGAACTGGGCATTCCGCATCTCATCGCCACGATTCCGGAACAAGACTGTAACAGCGGTCGCTACACCGGAAAACCTATCGGGACACCCTCATTCCGCGAAGGCAAAATCACCCGTACAGAATCCTGGCTGGAATCCCTCGGCCTATGGTGGGGCAGTTTCCAGACCAGCTATTTTTACAGCGATTCGCACAATGACCTGCCTTTACTGGAACGCGTCCAGCATCCGGTGGCGGTCGATCCGGATGACGCGCTGCGCGCCCATGCCCAAACACATCATTGGCCGATCATTTCATTGCGATAGCTCTCTAAACTCTCGACACAAGCTCGGCTTCGGCTTGCAGGGGCTTGCAATTCTGGATTATTCTCGGGAAAACCATATTCTTTTCATTGAAATCCCTCATATCATTCCTCATGATCCTTCAAGATGCCGCATCGTGTTGATCAAACCCAGTGATCACTGAACCCATCATTACAATGAAAAGTACGCGTTTCATCCAGACTCCACAAACCACACGACTGGATATCATTGTTCTGGATGTTCTGGAACAAAGCTGTGTGCGTGTCGAACAGATATTGAAGGAAGGAGGCTTCGATGCACACTGTCGGCACTTCATGCGTCCGGAAGATCTGCGACCTTCATTGTCCGACGGCGTAACCCATTGCGATGCCATACTGGCACACCATGACTGCAGTACGCCCGACGCTCTTCATATTATTGAACTCGCACGACAACACTTACCCAACACACCGCTCATTTTCTTTGCCAACCGCATTGCTGCAACCGCTGCCGCTACCGTCATCCACGCGGGAGCCAATGACTGCATCGACCTGGACGATCATCCCGAGCGTCTCGTCTTTGCGCTCCTGAGAGAACTTCGTACCGCCGAAACGCTCCAGCAACGCCATCAAGCACGACAGACGATCAAGTCCGCCCGAAACGCACAACTGATCGCAACCCATCGCTTCCGGCGGTTGGCCGAATCAATCCCTGAATGTGTCTGGTTATTTGATATGGAAGAAGGCCGGATGATCTTCGTCAGCCAGGCCTATGAACGCATTTGGGGACACCGGGTTCAAGATCTGCTCGATGACCGTATGGACTGGTTGCGCCATATTCATCCGGACGACCAAGAAGCGATGAAACAGGCACGCACTCATGCACCACTGGGAGGGCTGGACGAAGAATTCCGGGTTTTACGTCCGGATGGCAGTATCCACTGGCTGCATCTAATTACCTTTCCCATTCATGGTCCGAATGGCCGGGTACAAAGCATCGGCGGCGTCGCCAGCGACATGACCCACTTTGTCGAACAACGCGAAGCCCTACGCGCAGCACTCAATGAACAAAAACACCAGACCGAACAACAGCACCTCATTCTTAACGCCCTGCCCGCCCATATTGCCCTGCTCGATGAGCAAGGCACCGTATTGGAAACCAACGCCTCCTGGCAGCATTTCGTAGAAGAAGGCCATCACACGACCTACGCCAAAGGAACGAATTACCCGGCGATCTACGATGCCATTGCACGTCGGCAACGCGGGGAGCGCGCCAATGATGCCCGAGGATTTGCCACAGAAATCCGCGCCATACTGGACGGGGGGCAGACCACAACTACCCGCATCTACCCCATTCCCGGTGAAGAAAAACGCTGGTCCCGCATTACGGTCGCGCCTTTGCACACTCAGGCTCGACGGGGTGCCGTCGTCATGCATGTCGAGGTCACCGAAAGCATGCGCACCGAAGAACGCATGCTGCAACTCGCTCACTACGACGCACTGACCCAGCTTCCCAATCGTTTACTCTTTCGCGATCGTCTCGCCACCGCCATGGCCATGGCGCAGCGCAACCATACGACCGTCGCAGTGTGTTTTCTCGATATCGACCGTTTCAAAGCCGTCAATGAATCCCTGGGACACCAAACGGGCGACCTGTTACTCCTGGAAGTCGCCAATCGTCTCAAGACCTGTCTGCGCGAAAGCGACACGGTCAGCCGTCTGGGGGGCGATGAATTTGCCCTGATCCTGCCTGAGCTCTCCCAGCGTCAATACAGCACTTATGTTGCCGAGCGCATCATTCATGCACTCGGTGCTTCATTCTCCATCGACGGCAACGAAATTTTTGCTTCGGCCAGCATCGGCATCACTCTCTTTCCAAACGACTCTGACGAACTGGATACGCTCCTGCGTAACGCCGATACGGCGATGTATCGTGCCAAAGAACTGGGACGCAACAATTACCAGTTCTTTACGACGGAGATGAATGCCAATGCGATGGAGGCAATCAAGCTGGAACGCGATCTTCGTCATGCACTGGAAAACGAAGAATTCGTCCTGTTCTATCAGCCCAAAGCCAGTTGCACGACAGGCCGTATCGTCGGGTTTGAAGCCCTGTTGCGCTGGCGGCATCCTGTACGCGGCTTGGTTGCACCCAATGAATTCATCCCCATGCTGGAAGAAACCGGGTTGATCGTACCCGTCGGTGCCTGGGTGCTGCATGAAGCCTGCCGCCAGACAAAAATCTGGCAGGATGACGGCCATGGCGAACTCAGTATGGCCGTCAATGTCGCCTGCAAACAGATGAACTCTGTCCTGTGCGAAACCGTCTCCCATGCCCTGAAATCCTGTGGGCTCAAACCGGAATATCTGGAACTGGAACTGACGGAAAGCCAGTTGATGACCGATGCAGACAACATCATCACAACGCTGCACCAGCTCAAGGAAATCGGCATCACCATTTCTGTGGACGATTTTGGCACAGGCTATTCCAGCCTGGCTTACCTCAAACGTTTCCCACTGGATTCACTCAAGGTCGATCGTGCCTTCGTTCAAGACATCACGGCAGATACCAACGATGTGTCCATCACCCGTGCCATCATTACACTGGCGCACAGTTTCAATCTCGAAGTCATTGCCGAAGGCGTGGAAACCGAAGGCCAGTTGAACCTTCTGATTGCCAATCAGTGTGATGTCATCCAGGGTTTTTATTTCAGTCGCCCCCTGCCGGAAAAGGATATTTCCGTGATGCTACGCGACGGACGCGCCCTCTCCGCCTACAGACTACAGGGAACGGGGGGATCGTCCTCGGATCATCGCAATCTCCTGCTGGCAGGCTGTAGTACCGAAACCGTCGAACACCTGCGTAACCATATCGATTCTGCCCATCTGGCCTTGCATGTCGTCCCTGCATCCGCAGCGGCATTCGAACTGATGGCGACACAGCCGATAAATATCGTGATGGCAGGCGATCAGATGGGCGACATGACCCCGGTCGACTTTCTTGAACGCATCAAGATATTGCACCCTGATACCGTGCGCCTGCTGTCGGGCTCCCCACTGACTCCTGACGAACAATCCGCGGCGATGAAACGCTCAGCCGCCTTCCGCTTCATTACCACGCCTTGTGATGAACATCTGCCCACACTCTTGGCCGATGCGCTCCGGCAATGTGAGCTCACCCATGAGAATCACAAGCTGCAACATAAGATCGTCTCGACCAGCAATGAACTCAACCAACTCAACCAGCAACTCAAAAGTCTGCTGACCACCAGCAAAGACGTCGCGCAACGCAATGAAACCGCACTGGATGTCACCCAGGAAATGCTTCATGTGCTGCCTTTTGCACTCGTGGGCGTCGACAACGAAGGGCTGATCGTTTTTGCCAATGCAAAAGCACAATTACTGCTCGGACAGGAGTCTACCTTTCCGGTACTGACCGAAACCATTGACCGCCATCTGCCCATTGAGTTATGGAACACGCTGAAACAGCATCCTGAATCGACGCAGCATCATACTTGGCAAGGTATACGCTACCAGATTAGCCATTGCCCTATCGGTATGAGCTCCCGCGCACAAGGGGTACTACTGATGTTCATCGAGGACACCGCGCCATGACCCATTCTTCCAATACAACCCGCCCGTCCAGCAAATCCTACGAAACCCTGCGCAACGAAGTGCAAACCATGTTCCGCAAAGTGAGCAAAGACCCGGTCAATCAGGCACTCTTCAAGGCTGTCATGGAGTTCTATCTGGAAAAAGCGACCTCCAAAGTGCAAAACCCATGAATGTAACCGCCCCCAAAGTGCCGACCCTGGCCGAAGTCATTGCCGACTTCAATCATCTACCTCCCTTGCCCAGGGTGGCGATGGAATTGATGAATTGCCTACGAAACGACAATGCATCCCCCGAAAAAGTACTCACCCTGCTGGCGCAAGATCAGGTACTTTCCGCAAAGACCCTGCGTATTGCAAACTCCTCGTTTTACGGCCTCAATCACGCGGTTTCAAACATCCATGATGCCGTCACCGTTCTGGGGCTACGCACCCTAAATACTTTGGTGACGACCATCGCCATCATGTCCATGTTCCAGAAACAACACACCGCACTGGAAGACGCCGATTACGATCAACGCGCCTTCTGGCTGCACAGTGTGGGAACCGCCTTTTGTGCCCGCGCGCTGGCTCAAGCCCTGCATGTCAATCCCGAAACGGCCTACAGTGCCGGGCTCTTGCATGACATCGGACATGTCGTCCTTGCCACCCGCTTTCCGGCATCCTTTGCCCAAATCATTGCGCAACGCAATCAGCGCGACTGCACCTTGCTGGAGGCTGAACACACGGTTCTGGGTTTCGATCACGGACAAATCGGTGCGGCACTCGCCCAGCGATGGAGTCTGGCGCCCCCCATCGTTGAAGCCATTACCTGGCATCACGCGCCGGAAGAGCAAACCGCGCTCTCATATGCCAGCATTATTCACCTAGCTGATATCATGGCGCATATTCTTAATTTTTATGGCGAAGAAGCACCGTTGGTTCCCAGACTCTCCGCCGTCGTATGGAATCGCAGCGGGCTGGACTGGGAAAGATTCAAGCAACTGCTTGGAACCGTAGAACAACAATTCCAGGATGCCGATATCCTGTTTCATTGAGCCCCTTACGCAAAACCAAAGCCATTAAACATATACATATGTCCGATATGTCTGCCCCCCCTAAGAACAGGCTTTGGCACAACTTCATCAGCCTGAGAGCACGCATTCTGGTGCTGAAAATAGCCGTGCTGCTGCCTTTGCTCGTCCTACTCGGCTATCAAACATGGCACACCACACAAAGTCGGCTCGACCGTGAACGCCAGCATCTGACTGAAATTGCAATACTGGCATCGAGTGTCGACCCAGCACAACTCGATGCCTTGCTCTCAGGCTTGACCCATCTACCGGACGACACCCTGATTGTTGCTGCAGACGCTGAAAAACGCATTCTTGCGCCCCAGCACTGGCGAGGTCAAAACCTCGCTGACAAACCCGAGTTTCTTCCCTTTGCCAATGCGGGCAACTCCACTCAGGTGCCCAAGGTCTCCCCTTCTGAATTTGAAGCACTCGATGCTCACGGCAAACCCAGAAACTATCTGGTACGCCCACTGCACAATGCACATACAGGAGGCACGGCTGACCTGTATATCAGCACGCCCCATCCCCACCTGTTTTCCATCGCATTTCGTGCTTTTTTACTTCAAGCCCTCCCTGTACTCCTGCTCGCCATCGCCCTGCTTCTATTTGGCTGGTATTCCAGCCATCGTCTCTTGCTGGCTCCCATCAATCGCTTGCGTGATGCGGCCAGTCAAATCGGCAAAGGAGACTTCTCGACCCGAACCCAGTTACCTCATGGTTACGATGAATTGGGGCAACTGGCAAGCAGTATCGACGACATGGCCAGCGCACTGGAAAAGAGCGAACGCTGGCGCAATCTGGTACTGGACGCCGCAGAACTCGGTGCCTGGGATCTCGACCTGCTCACCAACCGATCTTACCGGACCCTGCGCCACAACCAGATTTTTGGTTACGACACCGTACAGCATGAATGGGATGCCGGTATTTTCTTCAAGCATATCTTTCCCGAAGACCAGGAGTACATTCAATCCTGCTACGAACGCGCCCTAGCCACAGGGCAGCACGAAGTCGAAATTCGCATTCGTCGCACCGATGGCGCAATACGCTGGATCAATATCAAAGGGCAGGTGCTCTTCGATGAAAATCATCGTCCCGTCCGTATGGTCGGTGTGTTGGCCGACATCACCGAGCGCAAGCAAGCCGAAATCGAACAGATCAAGCTCAACCGCACCCTGCATCTGCTCTCCGAAGCCAACGAAGCCCTCTTGCGGATACGCAGTGAAGACGAACTGCTACAAACCCTCTGCCAGCTCATCACCATCATCGGAGGCTACCGCTTGGCCTGGGTCGGACTCCTGACCAACGATGAGACACCCAAACTGCGCCCTGTTGCACAAAGCGGCATCGAAAACATTGAAGATCGCACCCAGCTCAACCAGTCAGCCAAAAATCGGGGTTATGGCCCGACCGATGCCGTTCTCAGTTCTGCCCAGCCTGTCGTCGTACAAAACATCGAGCAAGACCCCCTCTATGCGCCTTGGCGCGATGAAGCCCTGCATCGCGGATTTCACTCCACCATTGTCATGCCCTTGATCCAAAAGGATGATGTGATGGGTGCCATCTCCATCTACTCCGGCGAAACAGATGCCTTTGATCCACAGGAAATCACCCTGCTGGAAAAACTGGCCGACAATCTGGCGTATGGCATTGCCAGCCTGCGTGAAACAGGCACACGCGAACGCTACGAACGCCAGCTCGATTACCAAGCTCGTTTCGACACACTGACCGCACTACCCAATCGCAACCAATTCATTGAAAACCTGCAAAACGCCATTACTGAAGCAGAACACACCGGCTATCAGGTTTCCGTACTGCTGCTGGATCTCGACCGTTTCAAAACGATCAACGACTCCCTGGGGCATGGTGCGGGCGACCAGCTCCTGCAACTCATCAGCCAGCGGCTCGCCAAAACACTGAGAGATGGAGATACCATCAGCCGTCTAGCGGTCGATGAATTCGGCCTCATCGTCACGCACAGTACGCCCAGCGATCATCTGGCTTCCTTTGCCAATCGACTGCTACAGACCGTCTCCGAACCCTTCACCCTGCTGGAAAGAGATATCGTCATCACCAGCAGTATCGGCATCAGTGTGTATCCGCGCAACGGACACGATGCCGAAAATCTTCTGCAAGGCGCTTATGCCGCCATGTACAACGCCAAGGAACAAGGCGGAAACGCCTTCCAGTTCTATGCGCACGACATGAACCAGCATCTTTCAAAACGTCTGGCACTCGAAGCCGCCATGCGTCGTTCTCTGGATCAAGGGGGCTTCCAGCTCTATTACCAACCCAAAGTCGACCTACTCACCAATACCATCATCGGCGCCGAGGCTCTGCTACGCTGGAATCATCCTGATCTGGGCATGGTCTCCCCCGTCGAGTTCATCCCGCTGGCAGAAGAAACCGGACTCATCATCCCGCTGGGAACCTGGGTACTCGATACGACCTGTCATCAGATTCGCGAATGGCTCGATCAAGGCATCATGACCCCTCCCATTGCCGTGAACCTGTCGGCACGCCAGTTCCGCCAGGAAAATCTGGCGCAGCATGTTCAGGAAATTCTGGAAAAACACCATTTGCCGCCCGAATATCTGATCCTCGAAATCACCGAAAGTACCGCGATGGTCGATGTCGAAAAAGCCATTGCCATATTGACCAATCTCAAAGACATCGGTGTCAAGCTCGCGCTGGACGACTTCGGAACAGGCTATTCCTCCCTCAGTTACCTCAAGCGTCTTCCCATCGATCAGCTCAAGATCGATCGCAGCTTCGTCCGCGACATCACCACCGATCCAGATGACGCAGCCATCTGTATCGCCGTGGTGGGGCTAGGGCACAACCTCAAGCTATCCGTCGTGGCAGAAGGCGTCGAAACCGAAGGACAAGCACAGTTTCTGCGTGACAACCGTTGCGACGAAATGCAAGGCTTCCTGTTTAGCCGCCCTGTTCCCACCACCGAGTTCGTCGCAATGCTGCAACAACATCGCTAAATCTGAAGCAGTACCTTCAATGCTCCCATGTTAACGCTCGAAGCCCCCCACTTTTTGCGTACCCGCCTGCAAGTCCTGCTCGTCGAACATCGCGATCTGGATGAAGCCATCGCCAGCCTGAGTGCGACATCCGGACAAGACGAACTCCAGCTACGACGCCTGAAAAAACGCAAACTGCTCCTCAAGGATCGCATCGCCCAGCTCGAACGTCTGCTCGAACCCGATGTTCCCGCCTGAGCCGGCATCGCCACGGCTCAGCCTTCAGGAATGGTGGTCAGGTGTTTTACTCCCCACCCTCTTTCTCGGGCTGGTTGTCGCCACACTGGCCAGCATTGCCTACACGAGCACCGAACGACTCGTTCGTGACAACGTCGCGAACGAACTACGTGCCATCACCCGCCTCAAAGTCGCACAAATTGGCCGCTGGCTCGCACGCCGTCACGACGATGCAGAACTAGTCGCCACACGCCATTTCCGTCAGGAACTGAACCGCTGGCTCGATGAAGGGCAAAAAGATGAAACTTTGCGCCAGTATTTATTGCAGCAACTAACAATCTCATCGGAAGTCACCGAACCACGGATATTTGATCTACACGCAGCCAATGGAGAAATCCTGCTCAGCAACAACCCTTCCATCGATACAGAAACCGCACAAAAGAAAGCGCGTGAAGCCGCTCAGACGGGGCGTGAAGTGGTTGAGCCTTTGTACTTCATGTCGCCAGCAAATTCTGACTCTGGCACGAGCCATCCCCCTTTGCGCCTCGGTTACCTGACCCCTTTGCGAATAGAGAAAGAGGGCGCCGTCATCGGCGTATTACATAGCCATATCAATCCGGAGGATGTTCTGTTTCCCTTGCTGCAAACGTGGCCGGGCAACAGCCCTTCAGCAGAAACCATGATACTTCGGCAAGATGGCCAACATATTCTCTACCTCAACGATCTGCGCCATCTACCCCATGCCGCATTACGAAAGACCCTGTCCATCACCGATCAAAACCTGATAGCCAATAAAGTCATTACGCAGGGAGAAGGCTTCTACGAAGGCAATGATTACCGGGGGATTCGCAGTCTGGGCTATGGCATGGCGGTACCCAACTCACCCTTGTTTCTGCTGGCAAAAGTCGATCACGATGAAGTTTTCCATGATCTCAACGTATTGACCACGATCATGTCTGTTTTGTGTGTGCTTTTGCTTCTGGCCTTTGCAGCCTGGCTGTTTCACCGGAAACAATCCGAGCATCGCTTGAGACTCTTGCTAATTGAACGCCAAACCATACAGGAAAGCCTGATTGCCGCACGAGACCGCTTGCGTCAATTGGCACAGCACGACGATGTCATTCGTGAAGCCGAGCGCAAACATCTGGCACGAGAACTGCATGACGAGCTGGGGCAACTGCTCACCGCCCTCAAGATGCACCTCTCCTTGCTACAAATGCAGTTTGACCACATCCCGGAACTGCTCGAAAAAACAGAAGCCATGCGACTCATCGTTGAAAAAACGATTACCACCATCCGCACCACGGTGAGTCACTTACGTCCTCCTGCACTCGATCTTGGCCTTGCTGGTGCGCTTGAATGGCTGGCAGAAGACTTCACCCGAACGACGAGCATCCCCTGCGAATTTGAAAATGGCTGCATCGCCCCTTGCCTCGAAACTGAAACCGCCGCGCTCGCCTTTCGCCTCGTGCAGGAATCACTCACCAATGTGGCGCGTCACGCCCAGGCAAGCAAGGTGGTCATCCGCATGAACTGTGCTGGTGAATCCGGCAGTGGTGTAGGGATATTGCGAATCTCCATCAGCGACGATGGCAAGGGCTTCGATGTTGACGAAGCCCTGAAGAATCGCAAAAATTTCGGACTCATCGGCATGCAAGAACGCATGGCCCTCCTCAACGGTCAAATCCGTCTCACCAGCCAACCCGGCCAAGGCACTCGCATCCATATCGAATTCCCCTTTACTCCGACCAAACCATCATGCCCCTACAGCTCCTGATTGCTGACGATCACGCCATCCTGCGCGGTGGACTCAAACAGATCATCGCCACCACCACCGACATCGTGATCGCTGCCGAAGCCGCCAACAGTGCTGAAACTCTGGAAATCTGCCAGAAACAGGGCGATCAGCTCGATCTCCTGCTGCTCGACATCACCCTGCCCGACATCAGCGGGCTCGAACTCATTCCCCGTTTGCACGATGAATATCCGCATCTGCCGATTCTGGTGCTCTCGATGCACAACGAACGGCAAATCGTCAGCCGAGCCATCAAGTCCGGTGCGGCAGGCTATGTGACCAAAGATGCCCATCCCGAAATCCTGCTTTCAGCCATTCGCAAGGTCGCCGCTGGCGGGCGTTTCGTTGACCCTGCGTTGGTTGAATCCATGGTCTTTTCAGGTAGTGCGGTCGATGAAGATACCCCGCCCCACGAACTGCTATCTGACCGTGAGTACCAAATACTCAAACTCATCATTGCAGGATACAAGCTCAACGATATCGCGCTCAATCTGAATCTAAGCCCTAAAACCGTCAGCACCTACAAATTGCGCCTGATGCAAAAGCTAGGTATCGACAACAATGCCGCCTTGTATCGCTACGCCATGCAACAGAATCTTGTGGTCAGTACCACACCCATGCCCTCCGTGTAAGTCCCGCCACATCGGATAGAGATAGCTTTCTTACCCCGCCTACCCTGTCCGCCTCGGCTCCAGCCTCACCCATCCTGCCAGACGCAGCGGTGGGATTGAGCGGGGCGTAATGCATCCCTTACGCATGTCAGCCCCCCCCCCCTCGGGTACTTACTGCAGGTTCCTACAGAAAATTCAGCCAAATCTGGCAGATAACTCCTCCTGTTTTTGTCACTATATATATCGTCTGCCCCAATTTACAAACTATATCTAACGATATATCATTTCCGTATTGGCTCGCAGCCTCAAAATCCATGTGACTGAAGACTGAAGCCGTCAGGAGATGACTACATGAACACGAAAATTCTGTACCGTAACCTCACGGCGGTTTATCTGACGGTGACGCTTGGATGCTGCATCACCATCTACTTCCTGAATGACCGGTTCAATCATCTGCTACTGGATGATCTCGGACTGACGACACGACAGGCCGGCATTCTCGGGGCTTTTCTGATGATTACCATGGCCTTCATCGCCCAGCGTCTGACGGCTCAATTCTTTTACGGTGACCAGATGTTCGGGATGGAGCAACGTCTGGCCGAAGCCAAAGTGCGCGATGAAATACAAGCCACCTCCCTTGCGCAGGTCTGCGCGGAACTGCGAGAAATGGCCAACTTCAATGCCGTCTTGCGCAAGCAGCTTGAAAGCATTGCGACCGATACCGAGAAAGCCGCTTACGATATCGTCAGCCGCCTGCAAACCATCGATGAAGTCATCAGCGGACTGAACAATCTTGTCAGTACGCAAAACTCGACCTCCAGCCAATTGCTTGAAAGTGCAGACACACAAATAGATCAGAATCATGAATTGCTGAATACGCTGGATCAATTCATCAAGCGGCGCATCGATTCAAACCAGACAGAACAAGAACGCATCGGGCAGGTCATCAAAGAAATTCAGTCTTTGGGTGATCTCGTTCAACTGGTGCGCAATATTTCAGGCCAAACCAATCTGCTGGCACTCAATGCCGCCATCGAAGCTGCACGCGCCGGTGAAGTAGGACGTGGCTTTGCCGTGGTGGCCGATGAAGTCCGCAAGCTGTCCACCGCAACGGAACATGTGGTGAATCAGATTAGCGACGGGATACAAGCCGTCAATCATTCAACCCAATCGCATTTCGAAGACAAGCTGTCGGCCACCGAAACCAGCAACGAGAAAAAAATGCTGGAAAGTTTCGTGACACAGCTCAATCATCTGGGCCAGTGCTATCAAGACCTCACGGAACACGAAGCCAACAGCATGAAACAAATCAGCTCCAGCAGCACGCAACTGGGTGACATGTTCATGGATACGCTCGCCAGCATCCAGTTTCAAGATGTTGTGCGACAGCAAATCGAGCAGGTCGTCATCGCATTGAACCAGTCGGATACTCATGCCCGCACTCTAGCCGATCGTCTTGAAGCCTCTGAAAATGCCGACTTCAGCTTCACGCCCATTTCAGAACAACTGGAAACCATGTTCAGTCGCTATGTCATGGCAGAGCAACGGACATCCCACCGTGATGCCCTTGCCGGTGGAAACAAGTCATCGGCCAGCAGCGCTCCTTTGGAACCCAAGGTTGAACTGTTCTGAGGTACTTGGATAAGCCTTCTCCAACCGCATCCGCACGCCGCACCCAATCCACACGCCTCGCTTGACTGAAACTGAATTCGGTACTAAATTCAATCAAAATCATTCAGGAGGCACGATGCAATCCATCGCCAATATCAAATCGATTTCCTACCTAAAGAGCCATGCGGCACAAATTTCCGAAGATCTGGAGATGAACGGAAGTCCATTTATCATCACCCAAAATGGCGAGGCCAGCATGGTGATTGAAGGGATCAAGCAGTTTCAGGAAAAGGAAGCTCTTATTGCTGCTTTGAAACTCATTGCCTTGGGCGAAAAAGATCGCATACAAGGGAAAGGCATTTCCGTTGCAGAATCACGAGCGCAACTGCGGGCTGCTCGTCAGAACCGCGAATAATGGCCATCATTATTCTTCCAGATGCTCAAGTGGACTTGCTTTCGCTTCAGGACTACATGCTCGACAAGTGGGGAAGCACGGCATGGCTGAAGGCCGAAGACGAAATTTTTGAAAAACTGGAGCAAGTTGACACGGGTATTTTCAATGGGATGCCTGTCCAGTTGCTGGCATCAGTGGGCATCTTGGACTATCAAAATGTCTATACCTCGCACCATAAACTGGTCTACCGAAAGATGGACAACAATACCTTTGTCTACCTTATTGCAGGACATCGACAGGATTACCCAACGGTTCTAGCGAAACGCTTGTTGAGTAGAACATAGGCGCATGCCCCCACCTCCCCACACACCCACACATTCACATTCCTGTAATCACGGTGACACTTTGAAATTCCCCTCCCGTGGAGGGGTGGACGGCGAAGCCGGACGGGGTGGTGGTTTTATGGGGATGGTCAGAAACCCGAACGCGCCTGTCTTCTGTGATGCCAATGCTTCAACACCCCGATCACTGCGGGTAGCAGGGAAATGACGACAATCCCAAGAATCACCCAAGTCAGGTTGTTCTTCACCAAAGGCTGATTGCCAAACCAGTAGCCTGCCAGCGTGAGCGATCCGATCCAGATGGCGCCACCCAGTAAATCCAGCAGAAAAAAACGCGTATAAGTCATGCTGCCGACCCCCGCCACAAACGGTGCAAAGGTGCGTGCCAAAGGCAAAAAGCGAGCAATGATAATGACTTTTCCGCCATGCTTTTCGTAAAAGGCATGGGTTTTCATCAGTGCTGCCTTGTTGAAAATACGCGACTGTTCCCACCGAAAAGCCCGGGGCCCCACGGTGCGACCGACCCAGTAATTGAGGTTATCTCCCAGCACGGCTGCCGTGAAGAGTACGGCACAGAGCGTGGCAATATCCATGCCTCCCGCCGCCGCAGCAGCGCCCGCCACGAAGAGCAGGGAATCCCCCGGAAGAAAGGGAAAAATCACAATGCCGGTTTCGCAAAAAATGATGGCAAACAGAATGGCATACACCCAATGCCCATATTGCTGCACCATCAGCGCGAGATGCTGGTCAAGATGCAAAATGAGATCGAGTAAGCGGGTCAGGACGGAAACCTCTTCCATGACACTCCTTCAGGTCAGGTTTGAAATTTGAAATAGCGCAAACCCGCCATTCTACTGGAAGCAGCTGGAACTCACTGATTTGGCTGAGCTCATGGATCGTTATAATGGCGCGATGAACCCCGCAAGCGCCACGCCCCGCATCCACGCCCTACCCGACCAGCTCATTAGCCAGATTGCCGCAGGAGAAGTGGTTGAACGACCTGCATCCGTATTGAAAGAAGTGCTCGAAAACAGCCTCGATGCGGGCGCACGTCAGATCGACGTGCTCATCGAAGGTGGGGGCATCCAGCGTATTCGCGTGGCGGATGATGGTCGAGGCATATCGCGCGATGATCTGCCGCTGGCCTTGCAACGTCATGCCACCAGCAAAATCAGCAGTCTGGATGATCTTGAACATGTCGCGAGCTTTGGCTTTCGCGGCGAAGCGCTGGCTTCGATTGCGGCAGTTGCACGGGTCAATCTCACCAGTCGTGAAGCGCATACCGAACATGCCTGGCGCATTACCAATCACAGCCATAGCCATAGTCATGAATTCGCCATCACACCGGCGGCATTGAATGGCGGTACGGTCATTGAGATTGCCGATCTTTATTACAACACCCCCGCCCGACGTAAATTTCTTCGCACCGAATCGACGGAATTTGGCCATTGTGCGGATGTGCTGAATCGCATGGCACTCGCCCGTCCGGAAGTCAGTTTCAAGCTGAGCCACAACGGTGTCCTCAAGCAAAGCCTCGTCGCCTGCGATCTGGCAAAGCGTGCACGCGAAATCATCGGGCAAGACTTTTTTGATCAGGCACGCGCCATCACGGTGCAGGCGGGTGATCTACAACTGAGCGGCTTTGCCGCCCTCCCCGCCTACAACCGTGCAACCCGCGATGAGCAATACTGCTTCGTCAATGGCCGTTTCGTGCGCGACAAACTCCTCACCCATGCCATACGGCAAGCGTATACCGACATTCTGCATGGTAGTCGGCACCCTGCCTATGTCTTGTTCCTGGAACTCGATCCGTATGGCGTGGATGTGAATGTCCATCCTGCCAAGACCGAGGTTCGCTTTCGGGATGCACGCGGGGTGCATCAATTCATTTTCCATGCGCTGCAACGCACATTGGCGACCCCATTGGCGACCCCATTGGCGACCTCTTTGGCCACCCCGCTTTCTTCCAGCCCCGCACCAACACGCCACGCATACCCCACGTCGCACTCCACGTCAGCCTATAACACGCCCCCTTCTTCCACTGCCTACCACCCTCCGCAACAAGCCTCTCTTGGCATCAACGAAGCCCAGACGCGCGCTTATCTCGATTTTGTCCGTGTCGCCCATGACGATACGCATGACACGAACGAAACGCACAGCACACGCCTCCAGACCAGCAACGCTCACACAGACGGCACGACACCGCTGGGCTATGCCTTAGGGCAGCTCCACGGCATTTATGTCCTCGCACAAAACAGTCACGGTCTGGTGCTGGTCGACATGCACGCCGCCCACGAGCGTATTCTTTATGAAAAGCTGAAAAACACCTTGGGCAGCACGACACCCCCAAGCCAGACCCTGCTGATTCCCGCTGTGTTTTCTGCCAGCGCACGTGAAATGGCGACCGCCGAAGAACACCACGACACCCTCATCCAGCTCGGTTTTGAACTCTCACCGGCCGGCCCCCAGCAACTGGCATTGCGTGCCCTACCCGTGCTACTGGCGCGTGCCGCGCCGACCGAGCTCATCCGCGCACTACTGGTAGACCTGGATGAATACCCTGCCAGCCAGATCATCGAAGCACGACGAAACGAACTACTGGCGACGATGGCCTGTCATGGCGCGGTGCGCGCCAATCGCCAGCTCACCCTGCCGGAAATGAACGCCCTGCTGCGTGACATGGAGGCCACCGAGCGTGCCGACCAATGCAACCACGGCCGCCCGACCTGGCGACAACTGAGCCTGGCTGAACTCGACAAACTCTTCATGCGCGGGCAATGAACGCCAGCAACTCAAAACCGCTACCCCCCGCCCTCTGTCTACTGGGCCCCACCGCCAGCGGCAAGACACAACTGGCACTCACCCTCGCCACCCATTACTCGATCGACATCATCAGTGTGGATTCGGCGCAAGTGTTTTACGACATGAACATCGGCACGGCCAAGCCCGATGCCGAAACCTTGAAACGCTTTCCGCATCGACTCATCGATCTTGTCACGCCGGAAGAACGTTACTCCGCCGCCCGCTTCCGGGAAGATGCCCTGCGCGAAATGGCCGATAGCACAGTGCGCGGGCGGATTCCCTTACTGGTCGGCGGCACCATGCTGTATTACAAGGCGCTGCGTGAAGGTCTGGCTGACCTGCCTGAAGCCGATCCCGCCCTGCGCGCCGACATCGATGCAGAAGCCGCACGTCACGGCTGGCCCGCACTCCACAAGCAACTGGCACAAATTGACCCAGCAACCGCCACACGACTGAAACCGACGGATGCGCAACGCATCCAGCGCGCACTGGAAATCGTCCGACTCACGGGGCAACCGCTCGATGCGCTTTACGCCGCACAACGCAAGACGACCCTCCCCTATCGGCTACTCACTCTCGCCCTCATCCCCGCAGAGCGAGCTGTACTGCATGACCGGATTGCCCAGCGTTTTCATGACATGCTGCGGGCAGGCTTGATTGAAGAAGTCGAAGGCTTGCGTCAAAAATATCGTCTAAACGCCGAACTGCCTTCCATGCGCTGCGTCGGCTATCGCCAGGTCTGGGACATGCTGGAAGGTCGGCTACCCGCCCATGAACTCGCCGATCGCGGCATCTACGCCACACGCCAACTCGCCAAACGTCAACTCACCTGGCTGCGCAGCCTGTCTGAAATTGAAGTTCTCGATCCGCTCGCACCGGATCATCTATCGCAGGCACTCATCAAAGTTCGATCATTCCTTGAGGGATGAACCCGATTTCATTTCAAAGTCGCTGCCGTCGCCTCCTTTCCATCGAAACGCAATGAGCACCCGACGCCCTTGTCCCACGCCTCAAGCATCTTGCCGCCAATCTCCGCAAATTCTGGGCGGTCGCGCATGTGCATCCGCAAGTCTTTCGCGGCACACATGATGCCTTCGGCGACCTCATCCAACAAAGCGCGTACATGGCTCTCCGAGAAATCGCAATGCGCGCGACCGAAGGCGAGCAGCGCCTTGGCCTTCGGAAAACGTTTGGAGCCTCCTAGCGTAAGAGCAAGACTGTCGTTGGGAATATAGGGCGTCGTCGAAACGATGTCATATGCCTTGGAGAGCCTTACGATGCCGTCAGGGTTGTCATAAATGACGCCAAAATTCTTCAGGTGCGCATCGCCATTCTGGACGGCGCAAGACAAGGCCAACGACTTGAAAAATTGCACTAGTGCAGGCCGCACTTCTTCCGGTGAAACAAACTGCTTGATGCGTTTCACCACGTTCTCATAGGAACCACTGTACTTCTCATCGGCAGGCAGGGCGTTGAGCACACAGAAATCCTCGAAGCCGAGATAGCGGTCATCAACGAGGTCGAAGCGGTCGATCACCAGAAACTTCCCATGGTTGGAAAGCTGGAAATGTGGCACATCGATGTTCGCGTAGCGCGCCGCGGCCATGCAGAAAAATTCGTTTTCCGCGAGATAAGGATAGGTGTCCGGGTTCCATGCCTTGACGATGTGGGTCGTGCCGCGATGTGCCAAACGATCCAGCGGGCTTGCGTCATCGCGGATCATCACCTTGGGTTGAATGCCGGAGATACCGGAATGGACAGCATAGCGAGACATCAAGTCATCGAACAAATCAGCTGCGCCATCGTGCACGAGCAGCTCCTTGAGACTCTGGCCAGGCACCTCGGCGCGGGCTTCACCCGCTACGGAAAAGCGCAGGCGGCCAATCTGCGATTGACCCACGATGCGCAGAAAATCGAGATCGTTGAAATGCTCGACGGTCTTACGGAACGGACGTTTGATCCTCTCGGCCAGCTCCCCCTCCGGCAGATTCATGTCGAAGATCGGGTGCAACGTCCCGTCGTAAGCATACTGCTCGCGCACGACCGGCATGGTGAGAGACACGGCTTCGGCAGACGGGCAATCATCGCGATAGCCGAATACATAGCGTTTGCGCTCGGCAGATCCTCGAAACAACTGACCCGTCAGGGTATCCGCAGCATGAACGTCAAGCATTGCCGTCGCGCTCCGCTTGAAGTTGTTGGAGTGTCGGTCGGACATGCTTCTGACGGATGACCAGTTCGAGGCCAAGGGCGTCGCACAATGCCATCACCTTGCGGATGCCGATCTCGGGGATCGTCCCATTCTCGATTCCCGAGATGGTCGCTCGGCTCATCCCGAGTGATGCACCGATGGCTGCTTGCGATGCGCCGTGCTGCACCTTGCGCTGAGTACGTAATCGTTGGCCAATCTCAAGCATATCCATAATGCACCCCATACAATGCATAACAACTGTGTAAATCATAATGCACCGTATACAATACATCAAGGCATGTATTGTAAGCGGAGCGACTGAAATTGTTCATTCCTTGAGAGATGGACCTATTCACTCGGCAATTAAGGTTTGATTGCAATAACCTTGTTGCGATGCCACGGTCACCCTGCGCATCGTCGCAGGGTCTATGGATTCTGCGACGATGCGCAGAATGACGGCGCAATCCTTATCCGGCAAGCCACCATAAAGCCTTGATGACTTCACGGCATTCATTTTTTCATCGCGCCTTGTGCTTGATAAAGACGCAAAGCACCATCTATGCGTAATCGTTCCGTGGCAGTGAACGCCGTTTCACGCATTTTTTGCTGCTCTTCCGGCGAGGCCTGCGCCAGTCTTGCAATGCGTTGCTGCCATTCAGCCTGTTGTCGATCGACCTCGGCCAGTCGCGCCGCTGCTGCCGCGCCAAAGGAAGCGGTTCGTTCGGCCTGTCGTTCTTCCGGTGTGGCTTGAGCCTGATCCAGTCGCGCATTCTGTGCCGCGATACGGGTGGGCAGTGCGGCTTCCTGACGTACCTTTTGCTGCTCGGGTGTCAGCAGGGTAGAAACAAGACGCTCCACCGTTGCTTGTTTTTCTGCCGGGTTCAAATCCGCACGATCTTCAGTACGCAATCGCTCGACGGTGAAGGCATCATAACGATTGTCATCATCAAACAAGCCAATCACTTCAGCAGGTTCAAAGAATTTTTTCTGCAAACGACGACGCTCTGCCAACACAGCTTCCAGTGTCTGTGCACGGCCTGATTCAGCACTAGACGCGACCTGCACATGGCTCAACGCGTCCCGATAGTGCTGGTAATACTCAAACAGAACTTGTGCGCGCGCCAAGTATTCAGCGGGAACACGGGCGGCCAACATGCTCAACGCCTCGTCTTCAGACAAGCCCCGCCCCAGTAGCTGATCGAAAATACGGATCAGATCGGGATTCAGCAAAGGATGTTTTCCGGCAGACTGCCAGCGCACCGTGTCCAGTCGCTGTATGCCGATATCCTGCGGCAAGGCATTGGTAGAGGATGGGGTATTGTTATGGTCATTACGTGCCAAAGCATCTTCACGCTGACGGGACGATACTTCAGCATCGTGTTCCATCGTACTGGAAGGCGACGATGATGATGTCACCATCGTCGAATCCTTTTCAGGAGGGCGGGGCATCGTTCTGGCAATGACGATGCCCAAACCCACGGCCAGCGCGATCAATAACAGCAATCGCTTCCACTGCCCCCTTTGCATCGTTCAGATCTTTCTTAGCGTGAAATACAAAAATCAGAGTCGGGTTGAAGCTTTGAGCGTAGCGAACCAATCAGTAGCCGCCCCTTGAGGGGGCGGATGGGTGGGGTGGGCGTATCGGGTAACGTTTGTTTCATCCTCTGCGGGTGGAGATGATCACCATGATCGTTAGAACGACGCTCACAGCCCCAATTTCATCAAGCGATTGGCCTGCTCACGATAAACCACGACCGGACTGATTTCATCGGATGCGACCAAGCCCCAGAACAGATTAATCTCGTCCAGATGATTCATCTTGAAAATACCCAATTGGCGACCCAGACGGGAAGCACACACAGAAACCAGCCCGTCATTGGGTGTTCCGTCTTTCGGATCCATCAATCGCATCGCCGGGCCGGTCAATCCGAATACATAATCCATTGGATCACGCTTATTCGTGAAGATCGTATTCCCCGTCCATGAGTAGTAACGGATGCCATTGACCTCTTCTGGCCCGTTCAGGACACTACAATCAGCGGGCGGCAAGCCTGCTGGAAAACTTGCGTTGAATGCATTCATACCCTGGGTGCTCAATGCGCCAAACGCCTTGAAGGCATCCTCGGGCGCATTTTTCTTGCCCGAAAGAAAATCAATGAGATTCGCCAGACCTTCCATCGCCGTCTTCATGATCTTGCCAATGAATGTGTTCTGTATGAGCGGCACCAGATCGGCCAAAGGCTGACCGCGTGCATTCAAACCCGCCACGGTCGACACCGATGCCACGGCAGTGGGCATCACCCCGGCGGCATAGCGTATGGTCGGGCCACCATGCGAATGGCCGATCAAATGCACCTTTTCCGCACCCGTCACCGCCATGACGTACTGTATCTGCTTCACCAGTTGCTCGCCCCGCTCCTCCGTCGTGTTCAACCCGGAGACCTCGGCCACGTACACCTGCGTCCCACCCGCCCGCAAATCCGGAACAATTTTGTACCAGTAATCAATGAAGCCATTCATGACGCTATCAAAGCCCAGCAAGCCATGCACCATGATGATCGGATACTTTGTCGCCGTATAACCGGCATCGGCCGCGTGCGCGACAGGAACCCACGTCCCTGCGGAAAGACTGGTCGCACAATAAACCAGCACAGTAAGCCCGTGACGAACGAATCTTCTGAACAATACCTTCATTTCCTTACCCCCAGAAAATGCAGCACGACAGACAAAAGCAGAAAGGTAACACGCGCCTTTCCTGCAGATCAAAGCAGACCCTGATTCAAACGGTTGTTTTGTACCATGCAACATCCTTCATCGTCAATCGGTTCGTGAAAAATATCACGCTTTCCGGGAACCTTATACCCAGCCTTCCATCTCAGCAAACTTCACATCGCGTGCGAAGCATGTCCATACCAGTGAATGCTCCCCCTGCTGTCCAATGGCACATCCATGATTGACCGATTGACGCTGACTGCCACATTTCGCTAAGATGCGCCTCTTTATTGATGCTGCCCACTGGGCCACGACTCAATTGCCCATCAAGCGCACGTCACCTTCACTGCGGTTCTGCTGCCTGTTTTTCGGCCTCTTGTCTTGTACGCCCCCTGTACTGGCCGAAAAACCCCAGAGTCATGCCTCCGCCGACAGTGCCACCTTGCCGTTTCACCCGGTCTTCAAGGTTCCGATTAGCATTTCGTCGGCATCTACGCCACCCCAACCCCAACCCAAAATCGAGATTGTCGCGCTGCCTGCGTCCTCGGAGGCTGTCGCCCCCACCAGCACGCCCTCCGTATCGTCGCCGCCTGCCGCGCCTTCTGTCACGCCTTCTACCCCCCCCCCACTCTCTTCCATCGAAATCACCCCGTCATCCACGGGCTTATCTTCTCCGACCATACAGCCGATACCGTCTCAAGCCCCCTTGTTGCCCAGTTACATATTCAGCACGTCCCCCCAGGAAATCCGCGATGATATTCCCCGTCTCAATGGCATCGACCTCATCACCCCTCCTGACGACCTCTGGCAACGGGTACGTAATGGGTTTTCAATGTCCAATATTGACAGTCCCCTGGTCGCCGAACGTCAGGCCTGGTATCTGAACCGTCCGGAGCTTCTCAAAACCGTCCTCAATCGCAGTCGCCGTTATCTGTTTTATATCGTGGGTGAGCTAGAAAAACGCGGTATGCCCACCGAACTGGCTTTACTGCCCATGGTAGAAAGCTCCTACAACCCGATGGCGTATTCACCCGCCCGTGCTTCCGGGCTCTGGCAATTCATTCCCTCAACAGGCAAAAACTATCGTTTGCAGCAGGATTGGTGGCAGGATCAGCGTCGTGACGTCATCGCTTCGACCGGTGCTGCACTCGACTATCTGCAAAACATCTACGAGATGCACGGCGACTGGCATCTGGCACTGGCTTCCTATAACTGGGGTGAGGCGGCTGTTGCACGCGCCATCGCCAAAAACCAGGCCAAACATCTGCCGACCGACTATCTCAGCATCAACATGCCGACTGAAACACGTCAATATGTACCCAAATTGCAAGCCTTGAAGAACATCATTGCCAATCCCAGGCTGTTTGGCATCAAGTTTGATCCCATTCCCAATCAGCCGTATTTCGATACCGTCGGTAAAACGGCCAATATCGACGTGGATGTCGCGGCACGGCTGGCCGAAGTCCCTCTCAACGAATTTCTGGCCTTGAATCCTTCCTACAATCGCCCCGTCATGCCGGGGAACACGGGAAGCCCCATCATCCTGCCCGCCGACAAGGTGCAGACCTTTCTGAACAATCTGGAACGTCACGAAGCCGATGAAAAGCCTCTTTCAAACTGGACGACCTACACACTGAAAAAAGGCGAACGTCTGGACAAGGTCGCCGCCCGATATGGCCTCAGCTTGGCGCGTCTCAGACAAATCAACAGCATTGGCCCACGCGTTCATGTCCGTGCGGGTAATCGTTTACTCGTCCCCGGCAAAAATCTGCAACTGGCAGAGGAAGATCTCTCGGACGCGGATACCCCCAAGGAAGCCACTCCGGTCACTAAAACATCGAATGCCCGGACAAACACACGTAACGCACGATCAAAACACGCTTCGGCCTCCGGTAAGAATGTTCGCACCTCAAAAACGAAGACCACGCCTCAAGCAAAATCAAAAAAGGCGACAAAGGCACATCGCGCACCCTCAGCATCCGCACGTGTAACGCCCAAAGCCAAACCACGCGCTACTGCTGGAAAAAAACGAAACAAGAAGTAATCCAACGCCCATGCGCTTGATGACTTGGACTCTGCAATGCATGGCCTTGTTCTGCCTCTCATGGATGCCGACACAGCCAGCACGCGCCGCTGCTGATCCTGCCAAAGCGCTGCACTTGTATTTTCCCGCCGCTGAAGATGGCTTCGATCCCGTGGCTTTTGCCAGCTTGTATTCCAACATCGTCAATGAAGCCATTTTCGAACGCTTGTTGACCTATGATTACCTGGCACGCCCTGCCAAGGTCGTACCCATGGTGGCAGAAACCCTGCCCGAAATCAGCAAAGACGGGCGCACTTATATTTTCCATCTGAAACAAGGGATTTACTTCACGCCCGACCCTGCCTTCAAGGGACAGAAACGCGAGTTGGTCGCAGCCGACTTCATCTACAGCTTCAAACGCATCATGGATCCGCAGCACCGCTCACCGTGGCAGTTCATGCTGGAAAACAAGATCGTCGGCCTGGACGAACTGGCCACCCAAGCCAGTAAAACCGGACATTTCGATTACGATCAACCCATCGCCGGACTGACCGCCCCCGATCGCCATACCTTGCGCATCCAGCTCAAAGAAGCGGATCACAATTTCATTTACATCATGGCACACACGCCGTTTGGCGCGATGGCGCGTGAGGTTGTTGAAACCTACGGCAAAGAACTGATCGCCCACCCTGTCGGAACAGGGGCTTACCAGCTCACCGAATGGAAACGTCGTAACCGCATCGTGCTGATCGCCAATCCGGGCTATCGGGGTTTGACGTGGAACTTCAAACCCTCATCCGACCCGGAAGATGCTGCGATCATTCAATCCATGCAAGGCAAGACGATGCCGCAGATTGGGCGTGTTGAAATCAGCATCATCGAAGAACCCCAATCCGTCTGGCTGGCCTTCAAGGGCGGCCAACTCGACATGGTCAACGTGCCTCAACAATTCATCCGTGAAGCCCTGGTCAACGACGAACTCGCTCCCGTATTCCAGCGTGAGAATATCCGTTTATACCGCGCCACCGAACCCGAAATCACCTACACATTCTTCAATTTTCGTGATCCTGTCGTGGGTGGCTATACCAAAGAAAAAATCGCCCTGCGCCGCGCCATTGCCATGAGTTACAACGTCAATGAAGAAATCCGCGTCATCCGTCAGAGACAGGCGATCAAGGCACAAGCCATCATCCCTTCCGGCGTGGTCGGCCACGACCCGACCTATTACTCCAGCATTCCTTACGATCCCCCGCTGGCCAACGCCTTGCTGGATCGCTATGGCTACAAAAAAGGGGCTGACGGCTGGCGTACCCTACCGGATGGCGCGCCCCTGGTACTGCATTTGCAAGGAGATGCCAGCGGCGCCAGTCGCCCTTTCGACGAGCTCTGGAAAAAATCGCTCGATACCATTGGAATTCGCATCGAGTTTCCCAAGAGTAATTTTGCCGACAACCTCAAAGCCGCCAAGTCCTGCAAAGTACAAATGATGGGTGCGGCCTGGACGGCAGACTACCCCGATGGCGACAACTTCATGCAACTCCTCTACGGCCCCAACAGCAGTCAAAGCAACAATGGCTGCTACGAATCCAAGGCTTTTGATACCCTCTACGAGCAGTCACGCCGCCTCCCGGATTCATCTGAACGCAACCGCCTGTTCAAGCAGATGAACCGCCAGATGGAAGCCGATACCGCCTGGGTGCTTCATGTCACCCGCCGAAGCACCCGCCTCATCCGCCCGCAGATTACGGGCTACAAAAAACATCCCATTTTGCATGCGGAATGGCTATATATGGACATCGCGACCACCCCGCCCTAGCGGGCACCCCTCCAGAGGAGGGGAATTGATCCTGCCCGGCGATATCGGGCATTTCACTCAATAAAGAAATTTATCCTGCCAAGCGATATCGGGCATTCCGTCAGATGAAGAGAGTTCAGCAACCCATCCATTCCCCTCCTCCGGAGGGGTGGCAGGCGTAGCCTGACGGGGTGGTCAACGGAATGATCCCATGAGAAACACAACAGCCTACAGGTCCTTGCCCTTCAACCCTGCGCTAAAAGAGCGTGCCAAGGCACTTCGCAAAGCAGGCATGCTGCATGAGGCTTTGTTGTGGAACCAACTCAAACACAAAAAGCTCAACAAACTGGATTTTGATCGCCAGAAAATTATCGGCAATTACATCGTCGACATCGTCGATTTTTTCTGTGCCGAAAAAGGCGTTGTGATTGAAGTCGATGGTGTCTTACATCTCGAACGTGAGAACAATGATGCTCATCGGGATGACTACTTGCAAAAACTGGGGCTGGTCGTGATTCGAATTGCTGCCAAGGATGTTTTGCAGAACATGGAAGGAGTGGTGGAGTTTTTGAAGAACCACCCCGCCCTAGCGGGCACCCCTCCAAAGGAGGGGAATTAACCCCGCCTGATCCTGAGCACCCTTCCAGAGGATAGGAATTGACCCGGCCTGATCCTGGGCACCCCCTCCAGAAGAAGGAAATTGACCCCGCCTAATCCTGAGCGCCCCTACAGACTCCAAATGAGAGAAACCGAACAATGAAGCATTACACGAACCAAATCCTTCACTCGAAAGCACGCCCAAAGGTCGGTTGGATCAATTCCAATCCGCTACATAACTGCCCGAAGAACCGAATCAATCCCACTCCCCTGACGGCCTGCCCGAAAAACAGAATCAATCCCCCTCCCCTGAAGGTTTGCCCGAAGGATCGGATCAATTCCCCTCCTTTGGAGGGGTGCCCGAAGGGCGGGGTGGTCGGTAGAGCGATCCTCTCCGCCCCATCCTTCATGCATCGTTTAACGCTGACAAAAATAATTTTTGTCTTGCTGCTCCTATGCGCAAACTTCCTTGCCCCCACCGCTACCCATGCCGCGCCCGAAAAAACCGTGCGCTGGGTGTTTTCTGCGGCGGAAACCGGCTTTGATCCGGCTGGGGTGCATGACTACTACTCAGGCACGCTAATCGAGGCAATTTTTGAAACACTGCTGACCTATGACTATCTTGCACGCCCTGCCAAGCTCATCCCGCTGACCGCCACAGCACTGCCGGAAATCTCGGCGGATGGGCTGACATGGACACTAAAAATCCGCCCAGGTATCCACTTTGCCCCTGATGCCGTTTTTCAAAGTAAGCCGCGCGAACTCACGGCGGCAGACTATGTCTATGCGCTCAAACGACTGATCGACCCGAAAGTACGTTCGCCCTATGCCTTTCTGGTCGAACACAAGTTTGTCGGGCTGGATGACCTCGCCACCGCCGCGCAAAAATCAGGCGCATTTGATTACAACAAGGTCATTCCCGGCATTGAAGCGGTTGATCGCTACACCCTGCGCCTGCGCTTGCTGCAAGCCGAACCGAATCTGGCTTACCTGCTGGCTTTCCCGCAAACCAGCGCGATGGCACGTGAGGTCGTTGAAAAATATGGCGACGCAAGTGGTCGTGTCATGGATCACCCGGTTGGCACGGGGGCTTTTCGCCTAGAACAATGGGTGCGCGGTACGAAAATCGTGCTGACCCAAAACCCGCAATACCATGGGATGACATGGAATTTCAACAGTCAGGATCCCGCAGATGCTTCGCTCATCAAGGAAATGCAAGGCAAGAAACTACCCGCCATTGATCGCGTTGAAATCACCGTCATGGAAGAAGATCAGGCACGCTGGCTGGCTTTTCAAAGTGGCGAACTGGAGGTCATGAACATGGATGGCCCACTCGCGCCGCGCGCCTTGGCTGGCGAACGCGGTGACCAGCTCAAACCCGAACTGACGCAACGTGGCATCAAGCTCTCACGCATCATCGACCCTGAAATTGTTTATCACTACTGGCAATGGAATGACCCCGTGGTCGGCGGCATGGGCAAGCCCCAAATTGCCTTACGGCGTGCCATGGCGATGGCTTACGATGTCGCCGAAGAAATCCGCGTGGTGCGCAACAATCAGGCGGTGGCGATCGACTACCCCATCCCCCCCGGTGTAGTTGGTCACGACCCAAACTGGCAAACTACGATCAGAAAGGATGTGGCCACCGCCAATGCCTTGCTCGACCGCTATGGCTACAAAAAATCGGCGGAGGGTTGGCGCAACCTGCCCGATGGCAAACCCTTCGCCATTCGTTACGCCAGCCGTCCGGATTCCACGGGTCGTCAGCAGGAAGAGATGTGGAAAAAAGCTTTTGATTCCATTGGTATCCGCATGGAATCCCAAAAAATGCCCTTTCCCGATCTGCTGAAACTGGAAAAACAATGCAAGCTACAAATGCGAACCGCCGGATGGATTGCCGACTATCCCGACGGCGACAATTTCATGCAACTGCTCTACGGCCCGCACACGAATCAAAGCAATGCCGGCTGTGTGCGCATCCCCGAGTTCGACCAACGCTACGCCGCATCGAAAAAACTCCCGCCGGGCGCTGAGCGTGATCGTCTGTATCACGAAATGGCGCGGCTAATTGAAGTCTACGCGCCCTGGCGGCTTGATCTGTCACGCGTGCGTAACATGCTGGTGCAGCCTTGGGTCATCGGCTACAAGAAGCATCCCATCCTTCATGCGGAATGGTTGTATATGGATATCCAACCCGAACATAAAAATCCACAACGTCCAGCCCCAAAAAATCCATGAAAAAAACCACATTCGCGCATTGGCTGCCTGCTCTTTGTCTGCTCGTCTGCCTACCCCTGCAAGCCGCATCTTCGGATGAATCCACTTCGCCACCTGCACTTCCTGTTTGGAATGCCGATCAGTTATCTCACGCTTGTGACGATGGCCTGGTGCAGTTGCAGCAACAAGTCGAACGGTTGCGTCAAGCGGCAGCACTCTCTCGCTGGCTACATGACTGGAATACGCTGGAAATCACGCAGGAAAACATCGAAAGCCCGGTGTATCTTCTGAGCAATGTATCGCCAGATGCCGCCGTGCGACAGGCAGCAGAAGCCTGCCTGCTCAAATACAACCAATACGCCACCGCCTTGTTTCAGGATGAAAAGCTGTATCACGTCTTGACAGCACTGAAACCCGCAGATGCCATTGATGCCAAGCTGCAAAAGGATTTACGCGAAGCGTTTGAAGATACGGGCGTGAGCTTGCCACCTGAAAAGCGAACGCAGATGAAAAATACCCTCGAACGTCTGGAACGTATCCGTCAGGAATTCGAACGCAATCTGCGCAACGACAAGACCCGCCTAACCTTTACCCAGGCAGAGGTCGAAGGACTTCCCGCCGCTTATCTGTCGCAAAAATCGCGTGATGAACAAGGACGTTATCTGCTGGGCTTTGACTACCCGGATTACGTTCCCTTCATGGAAAGTGCCCGTGATGCTGGAGCACGTCAGCGTTATCAATTCGCTTTCAGCAATCGAGGCGGTGCGCGCAATTTGCAACTGCTCGATGAAACAGTTCAGCTACGTCATGAAATGGCGGCACTGTTCGGCTTTCCGAGTTATGCCCATTACGTTGCCCGACGACGCATGGTGGAAAGACCTGAAGTCGTGTATCGCTTTCTCGACGACGTCATGCAGGCCGTGCGCGATACCGAACAACGCGACCTCGAAGAGCTACGTGCTGCCAAAGCGGCCGACCTTGGACAAGCGCTCTCACAAGTCAAACTGGACCGCTGGGATGTCGCCTATTATCAAGAACGCCTCAAGCAGCAACGCTATGCCATCGACCAGGAAGACTTACGAAAGTATTTCCCCACCGAGGCTGCCGTCGCCTGGATCATGCAGATCTCCAGCACCTTGTATGGCATTGAATTCCGTCCGGCCAGCGCACCAGTCTGGTCACCCGAAATACGCAGCTATCAGGTCTGGGACACGGCCACCGGCGAATTTCTGGGCAGCATTTATCTTGACCTGTTTCCACGCGAAGGCAAATTCACCCATGCCGCCGCCTTTGGCGTGCGTGGTGCCAGCCGCTTGGCGCAACGCACGCCCATCACCGCACTCGTCGCCAATTTCAACCGTCAGGGATTGAATTTCAACGAACTGGAAACATTGGTGCATGAATTCGGCCATCTCATGCATGGCGTCCTGTCACGCACACGTTATGTCGATCATGCCGGAACCCATGTGGAAACCGATTTTGTCGAAGCCCCCTCGCAGATGTATGAAGCGTGGGCACGTCGCCCGGAATCCATCCGTCTGCTGCATCCGCTTTGCAAAGATCAAGGCTGCCCGGAAATTGATGCCGACATGATGCAACGCCTCAATGCTGCGCATCATTTTGGTCGCGGGATCCGTTATGCACGCCAGCATCTCTACGCCAGCTTTGATATGGCACTCTATGCCGAACACCCTGAACCGGCATTACCCACATGGGAGCGCATGGAAGCCGCCACGTCATTGGGACATGTCGCCGGAACGGCCTTCCCCGCTCAGTTTGAACACATCATCCGAGGCTATGGCGCGGGTTATTACGGCTATATGTGGTCAGAAGTATTAGCACTCGACATGCTATCGGCCTATGGCAACGATCTGATGAACCCTGCTGTCGGAAAACGCTTCCGGCAGGATATTCTCGAACGCGGTGGCGAGCGGACAGGGAATGATATGGTGCGCGCTTTTCTGGGACGCGCACCTTCTCCTCAAGCGTTTTTTGAGGAAATTCGGGGACAGAAGTAGCACTCTCGCCGTAACGATTAACAGTAACGAGACAACTACGTTACGGTGCTGGAGGAGGTGGCGCAGGCGCCACCTTTTCCCATCCCACCGGACATTCCGTAATGTAAGGATAGAAACCAGCCGGATTCCGGCATTGATACCACCACGCCGCACCCGATGCTCCCGGACCCGGCTGGGCATTCGCATCCATCGAAAGTGGCGACGAATAAGCACTACCGCGTGCGGGAAGTACTGTCACCGTCGTCATCGAAGTTGCAGGGACAGAATCATAGTATTGCACCACCGGCGCAGGTGGCGGCGCGTAATACATCGTCACGGGAGGCGGAGCGTAAATCGTGCGTGACTCATAGGTGTACGTCGTGCGGGGTTGCAAGGCGGAATACAGGAGTGCTGAACCCACCAACAATCCAAACGGCCCCCAGAAATGACGCCCTCCGTGCATGTGCTGGTAGCCATAATTTGGTGAGGACGAATAGGAGAGAGAGGCAGAATAGGCGGGGGGAGATGGAGAACGGTATCCCATGCTCATCCCCATTCCCGGAGGTCGAGCACCATAAAATCCGCGCCCATGACCATGATCTGCATAGGCAGGATGCGCCATCAGCGATAAGGCCAACAGCACCAAAGTCGTTGAACGAATGGTCATCTCCGCCTCTAAACTCAAAATCCCGTTTATTCCACGGTAATCCGGTTGCGTACCCGCAGATATTCACCGGGAGGGCTACGCAGTATCGTTGTGTAAAGCTTGCCCTTGTAGTCGTAAGTGACCTGATAACCCGAAGGTGGGCCGGCTTCATAAACGGTGTGACACTGTGTTTGTGTCGTTGTAACCGGCTCGTAACTGGAAGTCGAATCCGATCCCATATTGCCGCCAATCATTGTGCCACCAATGGCACCTGCAACCGCTGCCGCATCGCGACCATGCCCGCCACCAAAGCGCGAGCCCACCACAGCACCCAGAACCCCACCCACGAGAGCGCCACCGACACTGCTTCCCCCTGAAGAAACCACACGCTCCCGGGTCACAGTCACAGGCGAGCAAACCTGACGCGGAATCTGGGGCCCCGGCATGGGTGAATAATTCAGCACATGGGCAAACTCTGTCGTGTCCTGTATCACGGCAACCTGTGCCTGAGCAGATAAGGTCACGGCCATCAAACCAGTCACAAGAACAGTCGCTTTCATCATGGGGCACCTTCAGCTAATGGGTCGTTTGATGTAATGAGATGGTAACGAAATGACAGGGGGAGTAACAACGAACCCTCATCAATCGGTATCCATCGGCATTAACGCACAAGAAGCGCATAGGTGTACGTGACTTTGTAATAGGGTGTTGCATACGATTTTTCGTAGGGCTGTATCTGTTCGAGGCAGGCTCCAAAAAACAAAACCCGGCACACCGATGATTTCGGTGTGCCGGGAATACAGGAAGAAATTTCAAAAAACGAAATATCAGACGTGCTCAATGACTCCCGCAGCACCCATGCCCGTACCGATACACATGGTCACCATGCCGTATTTCAGCTTACGCCGACGCAGGCCATGCACCACCGTCGCGGCACGAATCGCCCCTGTCGCTCCCAGCGGATGCCCCAGTGCAATCGCGCCGCCCAGCGGATTCACCTTGGCCGGATCGAGCTGCAAATCCTGCAACACCGCCAGCGATTGCGCGGCGAAAGCTTCGTTGAGTTCGATCCAGTCCAGTTGCGACTGGCTGATGCCCGCTGCCTGACACGCCAGTGGCACGGCCGCCGAGGGGCCGATGCCCATGATCTCGGGCGGCACGCCCTTGACCGCAAACGAGACAAAACGTGCCAGCGGCGTGAGGTTGAACTGCTTGAGAATTTTCTCGGAAACCAGCAGCAACGCGCCCGCGCCATCGGAGGTCTGCGAGCTGTTGCCCGCCGTCACACTCCCCTTGGCGGCAAACACGGGCTTGAGTTTCGCCAGAGTCGCCAGACTGGTATCGGCACGCGCTCCTTCGTCCTGCGTACATACACGAGTACTGATCTCGATTTCACGGGTCAGCAGATTGGGCACGCGCTCGATCACTTCCACCGCGGTGGTTTCGTCCTTGAACTCACCCGCCTGCTGCGCGGCGATGGCCTTCTGGTGCGATTGCAGGGCAAACTCATCCTGCGCTTCGCGGCTGACTTTCCATTGCGTCGCCACTTTCTCGGCGGTCAAGCCCATGCCATACGCCATGGTGATGTTTTCGTCCTTGAACACATTCATATTCATCGACGGATGATGCCCCATCATCGGCACCATCGACATCGACTCAACCCCGGCGGCGATCATCACATCCGCCTGACCGACGCGAATACGATCCGCCGCCATCGCCAGTGCCGTCAGCCCCGAAGCGCAGTAGCGATTCACGGTGACACCCGCCACGGTGTTGGGCAAACCGGCCAGCAAGGCCGCCATACGCGCCACATTCAAACCTTGCTCGGCCTCAGGGAAAGCGCAACCGACGATGACATCCTCGATCAGTTTGGGATCCAATCCGGGGGCTTGTGCCACCACAGATTGCAACACACGCACCAGCAGATCATCCGGGCGCACGTTACGCAACATGCCACGCGGTGCCTTGCCAATCGGCGTGCGGGTCGCGGCAACGATATAGGCATCCTGTAATTGTTTGGTCATTTCTGTTCTCCTATCTCGTTTTATCAGTTACGCACCGGCTTGCCGGTCTGCATCATGCCCATGATGCGTTCCTGGGTCTTGGGATGATTGAGCAAGGTAATGAAAGCCTTGCGTTCCAGATCGAGCAGCCATTGCTCATCGACCAGACTGCCCTGAGCCACATCGCCCCCGCAAACGATTTCAGCAATCATCGAGCCCAGGGTGTAGTCATGCTCAGAGATGAAGCCGCCATCGCGCATATTCACCAGTTGCGCCATGATGGTGGCGATACCGTAACGCCCAGCCACAGGGAACTGGCGACGCATGGGCGGACGGTAACCCGAAGCATGGAGCGCGCGCACTTCGTTGCGTGCCACATTGAGCAACTCATAAGGATTGAAAACGATGACATCATCCGCCGCGAGATAGCCCATTTTCTGCGCTTCATACGCTGATTTAGAGGCGTTCGCCAGCGCCGCATTGAGGAAGTTATCCTTGAGGAACTGCAACAGATCGTTACCCTTGGCATCCTTCGCTGCGCGCAACGCAGCTTCCTTCAAGCCCCCACCGGCAGGCACCAGCCCGACTCCGACTTCCACCAGACCAATATAGGATTCCAGCGCGGCGACACGCTTGCTCGCATGCATCAGCAACTCGCAGCCGCCGCCCAGTGCCAGCCCGGCCACCGCAGCGACCACCGGCACTTGCGCGTAACGAATCCCGAGCATCGCCTGCTGGAATTGATGCACCACGGGCTTGAGCGCCTCGGCGCCGCCCGCCATGAACAGCGGCAGCACCGCCTGCAAATCTGCACCCGCCGAAAACGCCCCGCCATCGGCAGCATCGGTGTTCCAGATCACCAGACCTTGATAATTGCGCTCTGCCTCGGCGATGGCCTTGTTGAGCCCTTCGATGACATCCGGGCCAAGCACATGCATCTTGGTCTTGATCGACAGCACCAACACATCGTCATTCTGATGCCAGACACGCACCGCATCACTTTCAAACACAGTGACCCCTGCCGTCTTCGGATCAGCCGCCGCCCCGCTCTCACCCACCAAGGGTGCGCGGAAGGCCTGACGACGATACACCGGCAGCTCCTTGCGTGGCACTGCGCGTTGCTGCGCAGACGACCATGAACCTTCATTACCATGCACGCCGGTACGGCCATCGAACACCCAAGCGGGTAACGGCGCATTACACAAAGCCTTGCCCGCTTCGATATCTTCCTTGACCCACTGGGCGACCTGCTGCCAACCCGCCGCTTGCCAGATTTCAAACGGCCCCGTCGTCCAGCCATAGCCCCAACGCATGGCGAAGTCGATATCGCGCGCACTTTCAGCGATGGTTTCCAGATGGAAAGCCCCATAGTGGAAGGCATCGCGGAAAATTGCCCAGAGGAACTGCGCCTGCGGATGCTCTGAGGCACGCAAGGCCGCCATACGTTTGGCGACATCCTTCTCCTTGAGAATTTTGACGACGCTCTCATCGGCCTTGGCACCACTGGGCACATAGTCACCGGTCGCAAAATCGAAACGCTGGAATTCCTTACCGACCTTGCGGAAGAAACCCGCACCACTCTTCTGCCCCAGATTGCCTGCGGCTATCAGCTTTTCCAGCGCGGGCGGCATGCCATATACAGTCTGGAATGGATCATCCGGCAGGCATTCCTTCTGCGTCTTGATGACGTGCGCCATCGTATCAAGACCGACCACATCCGCCGTGCGGAAAGTAGCCGACTTGGCGCGCCCCAGACGTGTACCGGTCAGGTCATCGACCACGTCGCTGCTCAGGCCAAATTTTTCGGCCTCATGAATGATGGCGAGAATGCCGAAAATCCCCACACGGTTGGCGATGAAGTTCGGCGTATCCTTGGCGCGCACCACACCTTTGCCCAAGGTAGTCGTCATGAAACCTTCGAGGCGATCGAGGATTTCCGCCTGCGTTGTCCGCGTCGGGATCAACTCAACCAGCGGCATGTAACGCGGCGGGTTGAAGAAATGCACGCCGCAGAAGCGCGCCTTCAGTTCATCGCTGAAACCTTCTGCCAGTTCATTGATCGACAGACCCGAGGTATTGGTCGCAAAAATGGCATGAGGTGCCAGATGCGGCGCGACCTTCTTGTAGAGGTCGTGTTTCCAGTCCATGCGCTCGGCAATCGCTTCAATGACGATGTCACACTCCTGCAACACCGCCAGATGATCGTCGTAATTGGCAACTTGAATCAGTGCGGCATCCGCCACATTGCCCAGCGGCGCGGGGTTCAGCTTCTTGAGATTTTCAATGGCGCGCAGCACGATGCCATCCTTGGCACCTTCTTTCGCGGGCAGATCAAACAGCACGACCGGCACTTTGGCATTGATGCAATGTGCAGCAATCTGCGCGCCCATCACACCCGCGCCCAGCACTGCGACTTTTCTGACGATGAAATTACTCATGAGTTTCTTCTCCTATGACACAGTTCAGAACAGTTCAGCTTCAAGATCGAGCAAACATGCCGCGCCGGTGCGTGCCTGACGAATCAGCATGGCAGTTTCCGGCAACAGACGGGCAAAATAGAAACGCGCAGTAGCGAGCTTGGCTTTATAGAAGGCATCGCCGCTGGCCTGCTTTTCCAGCGCGATTTTTGCCATGCGCGCAAACAGCCAGGCATACACCAGATGCCCCGCCACACGCAGATAAGGCACAGCCGCCGCACCCACTTCATCCTGGTTCTGCATCGCCTTCATGCCCAGCTCCATGGTCAGCTTGGTCAGCTTGTCGCCCAGATCGGCGAGCGGCTCGATGAATTCTTTCATGGCTTCATTGCCTGCGTTTTCAGCGATGAAAGCCTGCACCAGCGCGCCGAATTTCTGCAGCTTCGCACCACCATCCAGCAACACCTTGCGTGCCAGTAGATCGAGCGACTGGATGGTATTAGTGCCTTCGTAAATCATATTGATGCGGGCATCGCGCACATACTGCTCCATGCCGTTTTCGACGATGTAACCATGCCCACCAAACACCTGCATGGCTTCCGAAGTGGCGATCCAGCCGTTATCGGTAATGAAGGACTTGACGATGGGCGTGAGCAAGGCCAGCAGATCGGCGGCCTCTTCGCGTACCGCCGCATCGGGGTGCTTGGTTTCGATGTCGGCCTGCAATGAAACAAAGGTGGTGAAGGCGCGACCGGCTTCGGCATAGGCGCGTGCAGTCAGCAACATGCGCCGCACATCGGGGTGCACGATGATCGGATCGGCCGCCTGCTCTGGTGCTTTGACCCCCGACAAGCTACGCATTTGGATGCGCTCACGCGCATAAATCACGGCATTCTGGTACGCCACTTCGGTCAGTCCCAGTGATTGCAGCCCCACGCCCAGACGTGCCTCGTTCATCATCACGAACATGGCATTCAAACCCTTGTGCGGCGCGCCGATGATCCAGCCGGTCGCCCCATCCAGATTCATCTGGCAGGTGGCATTGCCGTGGATACCCATTTTTTCTTCGATTGCACCACAGGCAATCGCGTTGCGCGTGCCGGGATTGCCACTCGCATCCGGCAAGAACTTCGGCACGAGAAACAGCGAAATACCGCGCGTACCTTCCGGTGCGCCCGGCAAGCGTGCCAGCACCAGATGCACGATGTTGGCGGACATATCATGCTCACCGGCAGAAATGAAAATCTTCGCGCCACTGATCTTGTACGAGCCGTCGGCCTGCGGTTCGGCCTTGCTGCGCAGCAAGCCCAAATCGGTACCACAATGCGGCTCGGTCAGACACATCGTGCCCGTCCACTCACCGGCAATCAGCCTGGGCAGATACAGTGCCTTCTGTTCGGGGGTACCGTGTGCGCGCAGGCAAGCGTAAGCCCCATGCGACAAGCCGGGATACATCGTCCACGCCTGATTCGCCGAATTGAGCATTTCCAGCATCACGCTGCTCATGACATGCGGCAAACCCTGCCCCCCGTATTCGGGATCGCAAGCCAGCGACGGCCAGCCCGCTTCGATGTATTGCTGATAAGCCTCTTTGTAGCCCTTGGGCGTGCTCACCGTCTGCGTGGTCGGGTCGTAACGACAACCTTCACGATCGCCACTCAGGTTCAGCGGAAACAATACCTTGCTGCAAAACTTGCCCATTTCCTCAACCACCTGATCGATGGTTTCGGCATCGATATCGGCATACGGCGGCAGCTTGCGTAATTCAGCCTCCACGTTCAGCAATTCATGCATGACGAACTGAACATCACGCAAAGGAGCGTTGTATTGAGCCATAGTAAATCTCCTCCAAAAATGACAATAGTGAGAAGTAACAAAGAAAGCGTTGCCTGTGTTTCAGGCAAGCTGTTTTTCAGAAGCAGAGACTTTTGCGGTCGTACCCATGTGAAGTTCTGGCAAGGGAGCACGCAAACCCCCAATCAGAAAGCTCATCAATCGTGCATGAAGCGCTTCGGTATTGCTGTCATCCAGCCCCCCCAGGATATTCAGCGCATCACTCCCCGAAATGGCATAAGACATGGCGCCCAGCATGAAATGAAACCGCCAGAGGATTTCCTCCTTGGGAACATCCGGCAAGGACTTGAACAAGGCATCCTTGAAACGGGGCACCGCTGTGGAATATTCACGCACGAGAAAACTACGAACAAACGGAGTCGGTGCTGTATAGGTTCGCCCCAGCAGGCGCATGAAATTATTGCCTCCACCCTCCTTGTCGGCCGCCATTTTCAGTGCCACCCCAAAAAAGGCTTCGAGTATCTGGCGTGTGCGTAAAGGATTTCCCGCCGCCTCGGATTCCAGACGATCCAGTTCCAGCAAACATTGCTCGTTCAACCAGCCCAAACGCTGCCGAAAAACCTCTTCGATCAGCGCATCCTTAGAACCAAAGTGGTAATTGACCGCCGCCAGATTCACCCCCGCCTTGCTCGTGATCTGGCGCAAGGTCGTCGATTCAAACCCGTGTTCAATGAACAGCAGCTCCGCTGTACGCAGGATACGCTTGCGGGTATCCAGAGCATCAATATCAGACATGGCACTCCCATTGGCTGTTTCAAACGATTGTTTGATTAAACCAAACCTAACGGGAAAGTGTCAAGTGCCTCTTTCATTTATTGCCTGCTTTCATCTTTGCCGAGGCAAATGGGAAGTTCATTCACGGTCAGATTGAAAGACGAAAGACAGAGAGGAAATTCAGTGGCACTGCATCGCCTTGCTACACAACGACCAACGATCAAAGAGAATGAGCTTGATCACAGAATTAGGGAAACAAGATTTATTCATAATCATTCGGACTGCGATTCTATGGTTTTGGTCAAGTCAATTTAACCGTGTCCAGACAATCCGAGCCGGTACACCTAAACTTATGTCGCCATGTGATCGCACCCGAGAGCTCGCATCCATCATGGCTACCATTACGCGCATGCATTCAACGACATCTGCGTAAGGATTGCCGTGACAGACTTGAAATCCCCTGGAAAAGGCTCAAGTTGGTCAAGACAAACCCTTTGCGATACAGTGAATACACGCATCTAAACGGAGGTTATGGAAATGGCTACTTCGATTCGCCTCGCTCCTGAAACAGAGCAAAGGCTTGACTATCTCGCATCCCATACAGGGCGCACAAAGGCTTATTACCTGCGCGAAATCATCGAGCAAGGCATTGAGGAAATGGAGGACTACTATCTCGCTGCGGACGTTCTGGAGCGTGTTCGCAAGGGGCAAGAACAGATGCATTCCACTGCGGAAATGAGGAGAGAGCTTGGTCTGGACGATTGATTATGCCGACACGGCCAAAGAGCAACTCCGCAAGCTCGACAAGCAGACGGCACGGCGTATCGTTGACTTCATGGACGAGAGCATCGCCGGACTTGAAAACCCTCGTAGTACGGGCAAGGCATTGACTGGGCCGCTTGGTGGCTTCTGGCGCTACCGCGTGGGGGATTGCCGGGTAATTTGTGACATTCAGGACGGTGCTTTGCGCGTCCTGGTGGTACGGGTTGGCAATCGGCGCGAGATTTACTGAATTTCCCCGTAAATCCTGGATGCCATTGGGTTTAATGATACTGTGAGTCAGCAAATAACCGGAATATCGTCATCCTGATCGATGACGAACTGCGAATTTTCATTGCCGACACGCAAGATGCTGCGTGCCGAACGCGTCCTGGCTGTGAATACGTGAATGGGGCAGCGGACATTTCAGCTTTGGATTGACATGACAAGACTAAGACTTGAAATCCACCCCCATAGCCCCCATAATCGAGGCATGGTTGTAATTCCGGCGAACTGGAGGCGTTCTGGACAGGGGTTCGACTCCCCTCACCTCCACCCAAGCACACCGGAACAGCAAATGACGTGTGCTTGGGTGGGGGTGTACTGGCTTCGACAGGGCGGGCAAAGGTAAGCAGGCAACCCGAAAGGCGACGAACGTAATTCGCGCAAAACCACAAACGCCAACGATGAGCGTTTTGCACTGGCCGCTTAAGGCCTATGCCGAGGCCGCTTGAGCCTTGTCACCCAAGAAAAGCCGGCGGGGACTTCGGTCCCCGTCGTCATTTTTACGTTTTGTTTTACGCATTTGATCTGGAACCCAAGCCATGAGCACACTGCCGCCCTGCCCGAAATGCCAGTCTCCCTATAGCTACGAAGATAATGGTCTGTTGATCTGCCCCGAGTGTGCTCACGAATGGTCGAACGCAGCACCCAGCGAAGCAGCAGAAACGGCCGCCGTCATCAAGGATGCGGTGGGTAATCCACTACAGGACGGCGACACGGTTACCGTCATCAAGGATCTGAAAGTCAAAGGCTCATCGCTGGTGGTCAAGGTCGGCACCAAGGTCAAGAACATCCGTCTGGTCGGCGGCGATCACGATATCGACTGCAAGATCGACGGCATCGGCGCGATGAAACTCAAATCGGAATTTGTCAAAAAAGTCTGATTATTAGCGTGAAACAACAAAACGGAGTCCGATTGAAGCTTCGAGCGTAGCGAGCAA
>CAYTHB010000006.1:26743-71478 GCA_964437515.1 uncultured Sterolibacterium sp. | reverse complement strand
AACCTGCGACCAACGGATTAAAAGTCCGCTGCTCTACCAACTGAGCTAACGACCCAACGAAGCCCAACATTATAAGGATTCGTTGCAAGTACTGTCAAACAAAATAGGTCGATCAATGCGAATGATGGTGAGCGATGAGAAATCGAGGGGGAGGGCGGCTATGCTCGTGGTTTGAATATTCGCACGATGCGTATTTTTCGATCTTGAGCCTGGACGATTTCCATAGGGGTTTCGCCAATTTTTACGCTCAAGCCGGATTCTGGAATGTCTTGTAAGTGCTCAAGGATCAAGCCATTGAGTGTTTTCGGGCCGTCCAGCGTGAAGGACAGGCCTAATACTCGATTCAATTCGCGCAGGGTACGTGTTCCGTCTACCAGCGTGCTTTCCATGCCATCGTTTGTTCGTTCCCAATGCAGCGTTCCACCTTCTGGAACGCTGGTGGTGAATTTTCCGATGATTTCTTCAATGATGTCCTCCAGCGTGAGCAGCCCCATGATCTCGCCATACTCATCGACAACGAGACCGATGCGTTGCCGATTGTTTTGAAAGAACTGTAGCTGTGCGTATATCGTTGTACCTGCGGGAATGAAGTAAGGTTCGAGCGTTTGATCGCGTAGCGTCTGTATATCCAGTTCATTTGCCAATGCAGCAGACAATAGACGTCGTTGATGAAGAATTCCAACGACATTTTCTGAGCTGCCATCATGCACTAGCAGTCGTGTGTGAAAGCTGGTTGCGAGTTGTTGATGGATTTCTTCCAAGGGGGATTGTAGGTCGATGCCTTCGATTTCGCCTCGAGGTGTCATGATGTCTTCAACCGAGATACTTTCGAGATCGAAAAGGTTGAGCAGCATATTTTGATGTTGTGTCGGGATGAAATGCCCGGTTTCCAGCACCATGGCGCGCAGGTCTTCAGGCGAAACCCGCGAGGTCTCATGCCCGGGCTTTTCTTCGATGTACATGAGTTTGAGTAGTGCAGTGACAAACAGATTCATGAACCAGACCACGGGGGTTGCGATGCGTTGCAGTGGTGTCAGCAGATAAGCAATACGCAGCGTCAGCCAGTCAGGATAGGTTGAGCCAATGACTTTTGGTGCGATTTCAGAAAACACGAGCAGGCAGAAGGTGATGAAGAGTGTGCCTACTTCCAGCGCCCATTTCTGCTCACCAAAGAAGGTCAAGATAATGTGAGCGGTCAGCATCGCAGCAGCGGCGTTGATCAGTGTATTGGCCAGCAGAATCAGGCTAATCAGGCGATCCACTTTGGTCAGAAGCTGTGTGGCAAGTCGTGCGCCGCGATGTCCTTCATGTGCCAGATGTCGCAGGCGATGGCGATTGCTTGCCATCATGGCGGTTTCTGCCATGGTAAAAAAGCCCGAAATCAACAGCAGCACCAACAGAATGGTAATTTGAGTTGCTAGGGAAAACGCGTCCATTTTTTAGCGTGAAATACTAAAGTCAGAGTCGGGTTGAAGCATTGATCACAGCGAGAAAATCAGTCGCTTGCGTGAAATGTGCTTGTCCTTTGTTTATCATCCCGCCGGGATGTCGTCTTGGATGCATTCCATCAACTCAGGTCGCTGAGCGATGAAGGATGACCTCGACAACAAAATGGCTGCCGACATAGGCCAGTAACAGTGCAGCAAACCCGGCCAATGTCCAGCGCAAGGCGAGGCGGCCACGCCAGCCGCGGCGGTGTCGCCCCAGAAGTAATGCGGCAAAAATCAGCCATGAAATGAAGGCAAAGACGGTTTTGTGATCGAAACTCATCGCTTTTCCAAAGAGGGCTTCGGAAAAAAAGATGCCTGAGAGCAGGGTGGCCGTCAGTAGGAGGAACGCAATATGTATGAGGCGGAATAGCAAGGCTTCCATCGTCAACAAGGGAGGCAAGCCCGCCAGCAAGGGAGGCAGACGGCCGCGATGCAAATTGCGTTCGGCTGCTGTCATGAGAAGAGCGTGCAGGGCAGCCAGTGTGAATAAACTGTAAGCCAGCATGGCCATGATGAAGTGTGCGCGAAAAGCCAGTGTGTCCGTTTGTGTTTGAAGATGGGGGCTGGGCAAGAGCAGGGGTAAGATCACACAGGTAGCCGCCAGTGGAAACCCAAATATTTGCAAGCCTTCCATCCGCGCATAAAAGCTTTCGATCCAATACACGGCAATGGCGAGCCAGAGCATCATCGACAATGAAACGGAAAATCCGAATCGCATGGGGCCATCAGTAAAAATATCTTGATTGAGTGCGATGCCATGGACAATCAAGGTACAGGCCAGTACGCCCCGTTCCCAGCCAGAAAGCCCTACCAAGGGCTGACTCAGTGCAGCCCCCCGCCATCGGGTTCGCCAGAAATGCGTAGCTAGCCCCAGATACAGGGCAGCAGCCAATAGATGCAGTAGAATCGTCGACATTTTTCAAGTTTACCCTATCCGTAGCCAATTCCCGGATTTCCCGGACTTACGATATGCTCGACAATCTGACTCAACGCCTCGCCAAGGTCGTCAAGACCATACGCGGCCAGGCACGCCTGACCGATGACAATATTGCCGAAATGCTGCGGGAAGTCCGCATGGCATTGCTGGAAGCCGATGTGGCCTTGCCCGTGGTCAAGGATTTCATCGCACGGGTCAAGGAAAAGGCCATCGGCCATGAGGTTATCGGCTCGCTTACGCCCGGACAGGCACTGGTGGGTGTGGTACATCGTGAATTAACCGAACTCATGGGTGGAGCCAGCAGCGGGTTGGATTTGGCCACACAACCCCCTGCAGTGATCCTGATGGCGGGCTTGCAAGGTGCAGGAAAGACCACCACGACAGCCAAACTGGGCAAATGGTTGCGCGAACGGCAAAAGAAAAAAATTCTTGTGGTGTCCTGTGACGTCTATCGTCCTGCAGCAATCGAACAGTTGAAAACGGTTGCCGCTCAGGCTGCGATTGATTTCTTTCCTTCATCCGTTGGACAGAAACCTGCAGACATTGCGGCTGCCGCGTTGGATTACGCGAAGAAACATTATTACGACATTTTGTTTGTCGATACGGCAGGACGCCTGGCAATCGATGAAGCAATGATGGCGGAAATCAAGGTGCTACACGCGCAGCTCAAACCGATTGAAACCCTGTTTGTGGTGGATGCCATGCTGGGGCAAGATGCCGTCAATACGGCAAAAGCTTTTAGCGACGCGCTTCCGCTGACGGGTGTCATCCTCACCAAGCTCGATGGTGATGCGCGCGGTGGTGCTGCTCTCTCGGTACGTCATATCACTGGTAAGCCCATCAAATTTTCTGGCATAGGCGAAAAACTGACCGGCCTGGAAGAGTTTCACCCTGAACGCATGGCAGCGCGCATCCTCGGCATGGGGGACATTCTTGGTCTGGTCGAGGAAGCACAACGCGGTGTTGACCATGAAAAAGCGCAGGTACTCGCGCAGAAGCTCAAGTCTGGTAAAGGTTTTGATCTCAACGACTTCAAAGAGCAAATTGCTCAAATGCGCAAAATGGGCGGTGTCTCTTCGTTGCTGGAAAAACTTCCCGCCCAATTTGCGCAAGCCGCGCAGCAGGCAGGCAGTGGCGTGGAAGACAAGGCGATTCGTCGTATCGAGGGCATCATCAACTCCATGACCCCTGCTGAACGTACCAAGCCCGAAATCATCAAGGCCAGCCGCAAGCGCCGCATTGCCGCGGGTGCCGGCGTGCAAGTGCAGGAAGTCAATCGCTTGCTCAATCAGTTTGAGCAGACGCAAAAAGTCATGAAGCAGTTTTCCAAAGGTGGCCTGCAAAAAATGATGCGCGGCATGAAAGGCATGATGCCCGGAATGCGGTGAATTGGAGAACCGGAGAACCGAAAGCTGTAGATGTCGTACTTGATGCAGTATCGGGTAGGATAATTCGCCCTGTCCAGGCAGCCAGGAAGGTGCCCGAACTGAATGTCGCTGCAAAAATCGCACAAAAAACAGGCACGCCGTGGCGTGCCGAGAGGGTGTGTGGATTCTGTGATGCTTGATCAGCCGCTGAAGAAACTTTTGACCTTGTCCATCCAGGACTGTGCGCGTGGATTGTGCTTGCTGGAGTCTTCCTGACTGAGTGCCTCGAACTCGCGCAGCAGTTCTTTCTGACGTTCGGTCAGATTCACCGGGGTTTCAACGACGACATGACATAACAGATCCCCGTGGCTGATGCTGCGAACACCCTTGATACCTTTTCCTCGCAGGCGGAAGACCTTGCCGGTTTGTGTTTCTGCAGGGATTTTCAGGCGTGCCGCGCCATCCAGCGTGGGAATTTCGATTTCGCCACCCAATGCTGCTGCGGTGAAACTGATGGGCATTTCGCAGTGCAGATCGTCGTGATCGCGCTGGAATACACTGTGTTGCTTGAGATGAACCTGCACATAGAGGTCTCCCGGAGGGCCGCCATTGGTGCCATGTTCGCCTTCGCCAGATAGGCGGATACGATCACCTTCGTCGATCCCGGCAGGAATCTTGACGGAGAGTGTTTTGTGTTTCTTGACGCGACCTGCGCCATGACATGCAGCACAAGGATCGGAGATGAAACGTCCGGTGCCGTGGCATTTCGGGCAGGTCTGCTGGATCGAAAAAAAGCCTTGCTGCATCCGCACTTGGCCGTGACCACCGCAAGTTGGGCAATTTTTCGGTTCGGTGCCTTTTTTCGCGCCCGTGCCATGGCAGCCTTCGCATTCGTCCATGGTCGGAATACGGATGCGCGTTTCCGTGCCGCGTGCCGCGTCTTCCAGCGAAATTTCGAGGTTGTAACGCAGGTCAGCCCCACGATAGACGTTGGAACGACCGCCGCCGCCGCGCCCACCACCGAAAATGTCGCTAAAAATATCGGAGAAGGCATCGCCAAAGCCACCGGGACCGCCCGCACCGCCACCCATACCCTGTTGCTCAACACCGGCGTGACCGTACTGGTCATAGGCCGTGCGCTTCTGGGCATCCGAAAGAATTTCGTAGGCGTTTTTGGCTTCCTTGAACTGTTCTTCCGCCTTGGGATTATCCGGATTGCGATCTGGATGGTATTTCATGGCCAGCTTGCGGTAGGCCTTCTTGATCTCGTCGTCGGAAGCGTCCCGATTGACGCCAAGAATTTCGTAAAAGTCGCGTTTAGCCATGAGAGTCAGTGCTGCATGTTAGTAATGAAAACCGGCACGGGAAAAGAGGAAAGGAGCCCTACGTCAAATGACGCAGTGCTCCTTGAAGTCCTCAAATGATTTACTTCTTGTCTTTGACCTCTTCAAACTCGGCATCCACGACGTCGCCTTCATCTTTCTTGGCTTCGCCACCGGCTTGCGCACTCTGTGCGTCAGCACCTTGTGCGGCCTGCTGCTGGGCGTAGATGGCCTCACCCAATTTTTGTGAAGCAGTCGCTAGAGCCTCGGTTTTGGCTTCGATGGCGGCCTTGTCGCTGCCGCTGGCCTTGAGGATTTCCTCGGCATCCTTAAGTGCGGTTTCGATCTTGGCCTTTTCGTCGGCACTGACCTTGTCGCCATGTTCGGAGAGCGATTTCTTCACCGAATGCACCATGCTGTCGCACTGGTTGCGGGCATCGACCAGTTCATGCGCCTTCTTGTCTTCCTCGGCGTGCGCCTCGGCATCCTTCACCATGCGCTGGATTTCATCTTCCGACAGACCGGAGTTGGCCTTGATGGTGATCTTGTTTTCCTTGCCTGTCGCCTTGTCTTTGGCGGAAACATGCAGAATGCCGTTGGCGTCGATGTCGAAAGTGACTTCGATCTGAGGCATACCGCGCTGCGAAGGCGGGATGTCGGAAAGGTTGAATTGGCCGAGGCTCTTGTTGCCATGCGCCATTTCGCGCTCGCCTTGCAGCACATGGATGGTCACGGCCGACTGGTTGTCTTCGGCGGTCGAGAATACCTGACTCTGCTTGGTCGGGATGGTGGTGTTCTTCGGGATCAGCTTGGTCATCACTTGCCCCAAGGTTTCAATCCCCAGCGACAGCGGGGTCACATCAAGCAGCAGCACGTCCTTCACGTCGCCCTGCAACACGCCGCCCTGAATGCCTGCGCCGATGGCGACGGCTTCATCCGGGTTCACGTCCTTGCGCGGTTCCTTACCGAAGAACTCTTTGACCTTGTCCTGCACCTTGGGCATGCGCGTCTGGCCGCCGACCAGAATCACGTCGGCGATATCGCTGGCCTTGACACCGGCATCCTTGATGGCGATGCGGCAAGGTTCGATGGTGCGCTCGATCAGGTCTTCCACCAGGGCTTCAAATTTTGCGCGGGTGATCTTCAGCGTCAAATGCTTGGGGCCGGAAGCGTCAGCGGTGATGTAGGGCAGATTGATTTCGGTTTGCTGCGAGCTGGACAGCTCAATCTTCGCCTTTTCTGCGGCTTCCTTCAGACGCTGCAGTGCGAGCACGTCATTCTTCAGATCAACGCCCTGATCCTTCTTGAATTCGGTGACGATGTAGTCGATCAGACGCTGATCGAAATCCTCGCCGCCGAGGAAGGTGTCGCCGTTGGTGGACAGCACCTCAAACTGGTGCTCGCCGTCGATTTCCGCGATGTCGATGATGGAAATGTCGAAGGTACCCCCGCCCAGATCGAACACGGCAATCTTGCGGTCGCCTTCCTGCTTGTCCAGACCAAAGGAGATGGCAGCAGAGGTCGGCTCGTTGATGATGCGCTTGACTTCCAGACCGGCGATGCGCCCGGCGTCCTTGGTGGCCTGGCGCTGCGAGTCGTTGAAGTAGGCCGGCACGGTGATGACCGCTTCGGTGACTTCTTCGCCGAGATAGTCTTCGGCGGTCTTCTTCATCTTGCGCAGCACTTCGGCGGAAACCTGCGGCGGAGCCATTTTCTTGCCACGCACTTCGATCCAGGCATCGCCGTTGTCGGCCTTGACGATGCTATAGGGCATCAGATCGATGTCTTTTTGTACTTCCTTTTCTTCGAAGCGACGGCCAATCAAACGCTTGGAGGCGTAGACCGTGTTCTTCGGGTTGGTGACTGCCTGACGCTTGGCGGGCGCGCCGCAGAGGATTTCGCCATCTTCGGCATACGCCACGATAGACGGCGTGGTGCGCGCGCCTTCCGAGTTTTCGATGACTTTGGGCTTGCCGCCTTCCATGACGGAAACGCAGCTGTTGGTCGTGCCCAAGTCGATACCGATGATTTTGCCCATTTCAATTCCTTTCAATGTTCAGATTTTAATTAAGGGGGCGGTGCTGGGCGATGTCGATGTGTTTGGCGACATTGCCGTTCATTGCACCGGCGAGTTTGTGAGTTTGTTTCTGCTGGCTAGGTATTTGGGGAAGGATCACAAAAATTCAAGTGAGCCTCTGTGCATGAGTTTGCATGCGCTCGTTCAGCCCTTTGCCTTGGTCACCATCACCAGTGCTGGGCGCAGCACGCGGTCGCTCAGGGCATAGCCCTTTTGCAGGACTTGCAGCACCTGGTTGGGTTCAACGCCTTCCGGTGCATCGAGCTGGCCGATCGCCTGATGCCAGTTCGGATCGAACTTTTCATTCAAGGGGTTGAGCTCGACGAGGCTGGCTTTTTCAAAGGCAGCGATGAGTTGGCGTAGTGTTATTTCCACCCCATTTCGAATGTTTTCAGCACTCTGATTCTCACTGGCCAGCGCCGCTTCGAGGCTGTCCTTGACCGCCAGCAGCTCGCTGGCAAATTTTTCGCTGGCGTACTTGTGCGCCTTGGAAATGTCGTCCTGGGCGCGGCGGCGTACATTATCGGTTTCGGCCTTGGCACGTAGCCAAGCATCATGATGTTCCTGCGCTTTTAGTTCGGCAGTACGCAGGGCCTCCTCGAGGCTGGGGGTGGTGTCGATAGGGATCTCATTGTCCGCAGACGGGATCTGAGTCTCAGGAACAGGATTGTTTTCCGGCATGGAAACCTCTCATAAGCAGCTGGTTTTTCGAACAGTTACTTATGGTGGGGTTGCTTGTGGGGTTTTCAAGAGCCGAGCGGAAATAAATTTCCCTGATGGGAAATATCCATCAGGGAACCCGTGAAATCTGTTGATTTACTGAATTTATACTGTCAGATCAATCTGTTGCAACGATCCCGCCGTGCCGTTCTCGGCGAGCCAGACGCCGCTGGCACGCACAGCACCGAGGGATTGATTGGCGGCATCGCGCAGTTCAAACGGCGTGCTTTGGCTGCCCAGATACAGCGCGCCGACCTGTTTTTCCTTGAGTGTGGACAGTTTTCCTTCCCCATCGGAACTGGGTGACCAGATGTGTAACTGGTTGTAAATGGGGTCATTTTCGTCGATCCAGCCATTGCCGTCGTTGTCATATTGCGCCAGATCGGCAAAGCCGTTGCCGCTTTGTACGCCGAACAACTCCTTGCCGGAGTCGATCTTGCCGTTGTGATTCATGTCCAATGCCAGATAACCACTGTTCGCCCCCAAGAGGGCGACTTGGTCTTTCTGGCCGTCGCCTTCGAGATCGAAGCTGAAACGCTGACTTTGCAACTGGGCAGAGGCACCGTTGAAGTTGATAACCAGAGGATCTTTTCGGATGCCATCCCCGGCACGCAAGCTGACATTACTTTCTTCCCTGTAACTGCGCTGCATCTGCAGGTTGAGCTGGAACTGGATTTCCTTGCCGTCCGTGGTACGGATGATGCCTTGTGCCTGAAAATCCGTTTGTTCGGTTTCCGTCAGAACTTCATGGCGATCATATTCGATGCCATAACCGGCACGCTCAGGGGCTTGTGGAGCTTGCGCGGAGGAATGCCGGGTGATATTGACGCTCACGGAGGTTGTTTGTAATTCTGTCGCTGAAAAAATACGGATGTCTTTTCCGGTCAGCATCTTGACCATCTGACGAATCATCAGCAAGCGAGGATCGTGCTCAGCCGCATCCACGCTATCCTTGATGGCCTGTGTCTGCTGATCGGCATCGTTCTTGACGGCATCGACCGTACCTGCCATTTCAGCCACCTGTGCGGCACGCGCGGCCTTCGAGATTTCTGGCGCAAGGGATGGACTGGCGCTTAAAGACGCGTTTCGATTATTTCCTTCAAAATCAGGACGTTGGTTACCAACCCAAGCACGTAGCGACTCTTTTAGCGTGTGAGTGCTTTGGGCACTGTGTTGGCTGGAAAAGTCCAAGGTAGCGGCGGCGATTTTCATGGTGTCACCTGCTGAGGAAGGGTTTCTGTGACTTATTTAACGGTAAAAACCGAAGTGACTTTAATATCTGCTTACATCTATATTCTGGAGTGGCCTAAAGAGCTCTGTGAGTTTCGGTATATTGAAAATATCTGATGGAAATGAAAGCAAGTACGCTCGATGCCCGCCCTGTTTCTCGAAACTGAATTTCTGCTGCTCATCGTGTTATCAGTTGTAGCACCTGTAGGGATTTACATCTTTCTTTATAGGAAACTGAAAATTTCACGCTGGACAGTCGTGTTGTTTGCCTTGCTGCTCATTGCATTGGCGGCTGTGGATGTGGTTCTTCTGCAATCTCTTGCAGGAAATCTCCGCACTTCACAAGGCATATTCCACGATGGCCTGATTTCAACGCAGTTATCGGTGGCTTTGTATCTTCTTCCTGCGGCTTTTGCCGGTTTGGGGATCAATCTCATTTCGCATGTATTGATCAATCACCTGAACGAGGCTGAAAAACAATTCGATCAGGCGCAGAACGAGACTCGATCTGGAGTGGGAAAGGCAGGCAAGATACCTTTTTTGTTTTCGGAAAACGGGCTAGGTCGCCTGAGTGATACACAGGTTTTATGGTTGTGCCTGATCGCCATTGCGCTCATTTTGATGACCGATATTCAGGTGGGAGCCGACATCCGCCTACATATTCTTTATGTCTTTCCGCTGGCACTGTTCACCATATTGCATACGAGCATGGCGGCTGTATTCGTAATGATGGCAATCACATTGATGGCTCAGATCATCACTTTTCACCATGATGGCCTGAGTGTTTCCAGTTTTGCGACAGATGTCCTGGTGGCTTTGGTGACCAATGTGCTGCTGGTATTCATGGCGCGTCAGATGCGTATCTCGCAACTGGCATTGACTGAGCAGGCGACGCGAGATGCCTTGACAGGACTTCCAAACCGGCACGCTTTCATGACTGTGCTGGAGGATGAAATCAAACGGCAGCAACGCTATGGCCATGTTTTTTCATTGGCTATGGTCGATCTCGATGGATTCAAGGGCTTGAATGACACGCAAGGTCATGCAGCGGGCGATGAGGCACTCAGGCTGGTGGCGGAAGTGCTTCATGCCAGCACGCGCGCTTCCGATGCTGTGGGACGCTTGGGTGGCGACGAGTTTGCGGTTTTGCTGCCACACACGCAAGAAGAGGCTTGTGCCAGTCTGTTGCAGCAGCTTTGTGATGCGATTGCCAAGCGCATGGCACAGGCCGGATTTCCGGTGACGGCCAGTATTGGTCATCTGAGTTTCAGCACATCGCCGAATAGCGCGTCGGAAGCCATGCAGCGTGCTGATGATCTTATGTATCAGGCGAAACGCAGTGGAAAGAACCGAGCCGTGTGTGCTTGAATCAGCAACGGGCGATAATCTCAGGATTGATTTTTGAAGCTTTGAGCGCAGCAAGCAGTAAGCAGTGAGCAATTCAGTGGCTACCCCTTGAGGGGTGGATGCGGTGTTTCACGAAGCGCGTCACCATGATGTTTTGGGAATTGTTTCGCGTTTGTGTGTCAAACCCACTTGGAAATGGAAAAAGGGAAAGAATGCACATGAAAAAAAAGGCATGGGCGTGGGGGTTGTTTGTCTTGATCGTATTAGCTGGGTGGGGTGTGTGGAAAGGGCGTACTTATTTTTCAGGTGATAGCCCTGCATCGACTTCCTCGGAAACAAGCCGTCATGACGCTTCTTCATCGGGGGCTCAAGGAAAGCCCGTAAGAGGGGGCTTGGGTGGAATGGGGGGGCGTCCCTTGCCGGTGCAGGTCGCGACGATACGGCAGGGCGAGATGGCGGTGACCTTGAGTGCTTTGGGAACCGTCACGGCGCGCAACACTGCCATCGTCAAGGCGCGTGTGGCGGGGCAGTTGGCGCAGATTGCCTTTCAGGAAGGGCAAGTCGTGAAGGCGGGGGCGGTGTTGGCGGAAATCGACCCGCGGCCGTATCAGGCGCAGTTCGATCAGGCAGCGGGGCAGTTGGCGCGTGATGAAGCCCTGCTCGCCAATGCCCGTGCGGATCTGGCGCGTTATCGTGATTTGCTCAAGCAAGACTCGATTGCGCGTCAGCAGGTGGACAATCAGGAGTGGCTGGTCAAACAATATGAAGGTACGGTCAGCAACGACCGGGGCGCGTTGGCAGCAGCACGCTTGCAGTTGGGCTTTACCAAAGTCAGCGCGCCCTTCGATGGCCGGGTGGGCTTGCGCCAAGTGGATGTGGGTAACTATGTGCAGGCCAGTGATCCCAACGGGATTGTCACGATGACCCAGACACGTCCCATTCATGTGGTGTTTTCCATTCCTGCCGATCAGCTGCCGCGTGTTCTGGAGTCCTTACATGCAGGGCAGAGCATGCCGGTCGATGCGTTCGATTCAGCCCAAACGCAGGTGCTGGCGAGCGGAAAATTGTCGAGTGTCGATAATCAGGTCGATCTGAGCACAGGAACCATCAAGCTCAAGGCCGTATTTGCAAACACGAATGAGCGTTTATTCCCCAATCAGTTCGTCAATGTGCGTTTGCAGGTGGCCATGCAGCATGAGGCGGTTTTGGCGCCGACAGCAGCGATCCAGCGGGGCAATAATGGTACGTTTGTGTATGTGGTAGGTGCTGAACGCAAGGTGACGGTACGTCCGGTCAGCACAGGGGCTACTGCGTATGACCTGGTGGCGATCGTGCAAGGTCTGGCCGTGGGCGAACAGGTGGTGATTGATGGCGCAGACAAGCTGCGTGAAGGCGCGCAAGTGGAAATATCTACGCCCGGCGCGGGTAAGAGTAAGACCAAGACCAGCGAGGCAGCACATGCCAGGTTGGGGTCGGGCAAAAAATCAGGAAGACTGGCGCAGCCCGCTCCCTCCGGCAAGGCGCCATGAATCTGTCGCGGCTGTTTATTCTGCGGCCTGTGGCCACATCGCTGCTGATGGTGGCGATTGTGCTGGCGGGCTGGGTGGCGTATCGCTTGTTGCCAATTTCTGCCTTGCCTCAGGTGGATTATCCGACGATACAGGTGACCACGCTTTACCCGGGAGCGAGCCCGGATGTGATGACTTCCTCCATCACTGCGCCGCTGGAGCGGCAATTTGGTCAGATGCCGGGGCTGGTGCAAATGTCATCGAGCAGTTCGGGCGGGGCTTCGGTGATTACGCTGCAATTCAATCTGGCCTTGAGTCTGGACGTGGCGGAGCAGGAAGTTCAGGCGGCGATCAATGCGGCCGGGGCGTTTCTGCCGAATGACTTGCCGATGCCGCCGTTGTACAGCAAGGTGAATCCGGCCGATGCGCCGATCATGACCTTGGCGATCACCTCGAGCACCTTGCCCTTGCCCAAAATCGAGGACTGGGTGGATACGCGGCTGGCGCAAAAGCTCTCGCAATTACCCGGTGTGGGTCTGGTGAGCATCGGTGGCGGGCAGCGTCCCGCCGTGCGGATACAGGCCAATCCTGCGGCACTCGCGGCCTTGGGGCTGAATCTGGACGATTTGCGAACGGCGATAGGTACTGCCAATGTCAACATGGCCAAAGGCAGTTTCGATGGGCCGCTGCGCGCCTCAAGCCTGGATGCCAATGACCAGCTGCGTTCCGCCGATGAGTATCGCGATCTGGTCATCGCCTGGAAAAATGGTGCGGCCATCCGCCTAGGCGATGTCGCTCAGGTGATCGAAGGGGCAGAGAATACGCGGCTGGCCGCGTGGTCTGGAAAAACCCCGGCCATCATTCTCAACATTCAGCGTCAGCCCGGTGCCAACGTGATCCAGACGGTGGATGGCATCAAACAGTTACTGCCGCAAATCAAGGCCACGCTCCCCGGTGCGGTGGATGTCAGCCTGCTCACCGATCGGACGACCACCATCCGTGCTTCGGTGCATGACGTACAGTTTGAATTGTTGCTGGCCATGGCGTTGGTGGTCATGGTCATTTTCGTTTTTTTGCGCAATGTGCCCGCCACGCTGATTCCCGCTGTAGCCGCACCGCTTTCGCTGATCGGGACGTTTGGTGTGATGTATCTGGCGGGTTTTTCCATCAACAACCTGACCCTGATGGCACTCACCATCGCCACGGGATTTGTGGTGGATGATGCAATTGTGATGATCGAAAATATCGCACGTCATGTTGAGGCAGGCGAAACGCCACTGGCAGCAGCACTCAAGGGCAGCGAGCAGATTGGCTTCACTATCATTTCGCTGACATTCTCGTTGATCGCCGTGTTGATTCCCTTGCTCTTTATGGGCGACGTGGTCGGGCGGTTGTTCCGTGAATTTGCCATCACCCTGGCGGTGGCCATCCTGATTTCTGCGGTCGTGTCGCTGACGCTCACGCCGATGATGTGCGCGCGACTGTTGCGCCATGTGCCTGAAGCACAGCAGGGACGCTTTTATCGTAGCAGTGGAGCCTGGTTTGATCGTGTCATTGCGCGCTATGGTGTCTGGCTGAACTGGGTATTAAATCGTCAGCGACTGACCTTGGCGGTGGCGATCGCCACATTGGCTCTGACGGTGTTGTTGTATGTCTGGATACCCAAGGGTTTCTTTCCGCTGCAGGATACCGGGGCGATACAGGTCATCACCGAAGCCCCGCAAAGTGTTTCGTTTGCGGGTATGGCACAGCGGCAGCAAGCCTTGGCGGAGGTGATACTCACCGATCCCGCGGTCGATAGCCTGTCTTCCGTGATCGGCATTGATGGAGCCAATGTCACGTTGAACAGCGGACGGATGCTCATCAACCTGAAGCCGCGCAAGCAGCGCGATCGGGATGCCGTGGGCGTGATTCGTCGCCTGCAAGAAAAACTGGCGACGCAGGCGACGCTAGATATTCATGCTTACATGCAGCCGGTGCAGGACCTGACCATCGAAACGCAGATCAGCCGCACGCAATATCAATTCAGCGTACAGGATGCCCATGCTGACGAGTTGGCACTGTGGGTTCCCAAGCTGGTGGCGCGTCTGAGTCAGCTCCCCATGCTGCGCGATGTGGCGAGCGATATGCAGAATCAGGGCTTGCAAGCCTATATCGACATCGACCGCAACGCCGCTGGACGCTTGGGTATCACGACGGCGGCCATCGACAACGCGCTCTACAGCGCCTATGGTCAGCGGCTGATTTCGACGATATTCACACAATCCAGCCTGTACCGTGTGGTGCTGGAAGTCCAACCCGAGTTTCGGCAGAACCTGGCTGCACTCGACCAGCTTTATCTGCTCGCTCCGGGGGGGCATCGCGTGCCACTCTCAGCCGTGGCGCGGATCAGCGAGCGGCCGACCGCACTGGCGATCCATCACCTCGGGCAGTTCCCCGCATCGACTTTGTCATTCAATCTGGCACCCCAGGTTGCATTAGGGGATGCGGTTGCGGCGATACGTCAGGCGATTGATGAACTGCAGCCGCCCGCCAGTCTGGAAGTGCGTTTTCAGGGAGCCGCCGATGCGTTTCAGGCATCATTAAACAACACGCTCTGGCTGATACTTGCAGCCATCGTCACCATGTATATCGTGCTCGGTGTGCTCTATGAGAGCTACATCCATCCGGTAACCATCCTGTCCACCTTGCCTTCGGCCGCCATCGGTGCCTTGCTCGCCTTGATGCTGTCGGGCAACGATCTGGGGCTGATTGCAGTGATCGGCATCATCCTGCTGATTGGCATCGTCAAAAAGAACGCCATCATGATGGTGGATTTCGCCCTGCAGGCGGAGCGTGAAGAAGGCAAGTCGCCGCGTGATGCCATTTATGAAGCCTGTCTGCTGCGTTTTCGCCCGATCTTGATGACCACGCTGTCGGCCTTGCTGGGCGCGTTGCCGCTGATGCTGGGCGGGGGCGTGGGCTCGGAATTACGTCAGCCATTGGGCATTACCATGGTCGGTGGCTTGCTGCTGAGTCAGGTGCTGACACTATTCACCACGCCGGTCATCTACCTTGCCTTTGATCGCTATGTACGGCGTACGACGCGAGATGGCATGAGCCTATGAGTTTGTCGGCCCCTTTCATTCGCCGTCCGGTGGCGACCACGCTGCTGACTCTGGCGATCGCGCTGGCTGGCTTGCTTGCCTTTCGTTTGTTGCCGGTCGCACCTTTGCCACAGGTCGATTTTCCGACCATCTCGGTACAGGCAGCACTTCCGGGCGCGAGCCCCGAGACCATGGCGGCGACGGTTGCCACGCCGCTGGAACGTGCGTTGGGCGTGATCGCCGGGGTGACTGAAATCACCTCCAGTAGTTCGTTAGGGAGTACGCGGGTGACCTTGCAGTTTGATTTGTCCCGCGATATCGATGGCGCGGCGCGTGATGTGCAGGCTGCACTCAACGCCGCGCGTCCGCTGTTGCCGAGTGGCATGCCGGGGAATCCAACTTATCGCAAGGTGAATCCGGCGGAAGCACCGGTGATGATTATGGCGTTGACTTCAGTCACGCTGTCGCGCGCGCAGATGTATGACGCGGCTTCCACGATATTGGCGCAAAAAATTGCACAGATCGAAGGGGTCGGCGAAGTCCGGATCGGCGGGGCTTCTTTGCCTGCGGTGCGGATTGAACTGGAGCCTAAGAAACTCAATGCCATGGGGCTAGGGCCGGAGGATGTGCGTCAGGCCATCGTCACCACCAATGTCAATCGGCCGAAAGGTGTGCTGGAGAATGCCGAGACGCACTGGCAATTGCGCGCCAACGATCAGGCGATGCGCGCCGAGGATTATCGTCCGGTCATCCTGCGCTGGAATCAGGGCAGCGTCGTGCGCATTGGCGATGTGGCGCGGGTGGAAGATGCCATGCAGGACATTCGCAATGCGGGGCTTTTCAATGGGCAGGCCGCCGTGATGCTGATCATCAGTCGGCAACCCGGAGCGAACATCATCGCCACGGTCGATCGCATCCGTGGCTTGCTCCCCGGTTTGCAAGCATCCATCCCACCGGCGATTACGCTTAATGTGGTGATGGACCGCACGCCCACCATTCGCGCCGCCCTCCATGAAGTCGAGCGCACCTTGCTGATTTCGGTGGTGCTCGTCGTTCTGGTCGTGCTGCTGTTTTTGCGTAACCTACGCGCCGCACTGGTGCCCAGCGTGGTGGTGCCGGTTTCATTGATTGGCGCATTTGCCTTCATGCATCTGGCGGGTTATAGCCTCAATACCTTGTCGATGATGGCTTTGATTATTGCAACGGGCTTTGTCGTCGATGATGCCGTGGTGGTGGTGGAAAACATTACACGGCATATCGAAGGCGGCATGAGTCCTTTCGCTGCGGCTTTGCGCGGTGCGCGCGAAGTCGGGTTTACGGTGTTGTCGATGAGTCTGTCATTGATTGCGGTGTTCATTCCCATTCTGTTGATGGGCGGCATCGTCGGGCGTTTGTTTCGTGAGTTTGCGGTGACTTTGTCTGTGGCAATCCTGATTTCATTGCTGCTCTCATTGACGACCACTCCGATGATGTGTGCGCGGCTGCTGAAGCCCGCAGATGAAACGCGCCCCGGCTGGTTTTTTCGCCAGACCGAGCGTGGTTTTGCCTTGTTGTTGCGCGGCTATGAAGTGAGCCTCGATCGTGCCTTGCGCCATGGACGCTGGATGTTGCTGGTGCTGGTGACAACGATAGGCCTGAATGTTTATCTTTACGGCATCGCACCCAAAGGCTTTTTTCCGCAGCAGGATGTCGGGCGTTTGATGGGCGCGATTCAGGCGGATCAGAGCATTTCCTTTCAGGCCATGCAGGAAAAGCTGAAAAATTATGTCGATATCGTTCGAGACGATCCGGCGGTGGCGAATGTCGTCGCCTTTACCGGCGGTGGACAGCGCAATTCCGCCATGATGTTTGTAGCACTGAAACCCTTGGCAGAGCGGCAGATGTCCTCAGATCAGGTGATTGCCCGTTTGCGCCCCAAGCTCGCGCGGGAGCCGGGGGCGAGCCTATTTTTGCAGCCTCAGCAGGATGTGCGTGTTGGCGGTCGCCCCAGCAACGCGCAATATCAATACACCTTGCAGGCCGACAGCATCGACGAGTTGCGCGCATGGGAGCCGCGCGTGCGTCAGGCACTGAGCAAGCTGTCGCAACTGGCGGATGTGAATACCGATCAGCAAGACAAAGGCTTGCAGACGCGCCTGCTGGTCGATCGTAACGCGATCGCGCGGCTGGGGATTTCCATGCAGGCTGTTGATGCGACTTTGAGTGATTTATTTGGTCAGCGGCTGGTGTCCACCATTTACAACCCGCTCAATCAGTACCGTGTCGTGCTGGAGGCTGCCCCGCGTTATTGGCAAAATCCGGAGGCATTGAATGAGGTGTATGTGACGACCACGAATAGCGCAGGGAAGAGTGTCTCTGTACCGTTGGCGAGCTTTGCGCGCTGGGAACCGACCGCGACTCCGCTGGTGGTAAATCATCAGGGACAGTTTGCTGCTTCGACGATATCCTTCAATTTGTCGGCGGGGGTGTCGCTTTCCGATGCCACCCGCGCGATTGATGCCACCTTGCTGCAACTGGGGGTGCCGGCGACGCTCTATGGCAGTTTTCAGGGAACCGCCAAAACTTTTCAAGACTCCCTCAAGAACCAGCCCTTGCTGATATTGGCGGCCTTGCTGACGGTGTATCTGGTGCTGGGGATTTTGTATGAAAGCCTGATTCATCCGCTGACGATATTATCGACGCTGCCTTCAGCCGGAGTGGGGGCGATTCTGGCTTTGCTCGTATTTAAAACCGAGTTCTCTGTCATCGCCCTGATCGGGGTGATTTTGCTGATCGGCATTGTCAAAAAGAACGCCATCATGATGATCGACTTTGCTATTGATGCAGAACGTCAGGAAGGCTTGACCCCGCTGGAGGCGATACGTCGTGCCTGTCTGCTGCGCTTTCGTCCCATCATGATGACCACGATGGCGGCCTTGTTTGGCGCAATTCCATTGGTGCTGGGCTTGAGTGAGGGGGCAGAGTTTCGCAGGCCGTTGGGAATTGCCATTGTGGGTGGGCTGATTCTGAGCCAGTTATTGACGCTCTACACCACGCCCGTGGTGTATCTGTATCTGGATCGCTGGCGTTTGCGTTGGCAGCGTGCGAGAAAATCGTCGCAGCCTGAGGCAGACGCTTCTTCATACACTGTTCCATCGATGAATCCGGGAATGCTTCCATGAATCACATTACTTTGCTTTTGGTGTTTGCCTTGGCGGGTTGCGCCGTGGGTCCGGATTATCATCGACCCGACGTGGCGACATCGGCGAGTTTCAAGGAGTACGGCACATGGATGAGTGCAACTCCAAACGATGATCAGATACGGGGCGACTGGTGGCAGATTTATGGTGATGATGAGCTGAATACACTGGTCGCGCAGGTCGCCATCTCCAATCAAAATGTTGTTGCAGCAGTAGCACAATATCGTCAGGCACAGGCTTTGCTGGGCTCTGCGCGCGCCACTTATTGGCCGACCTTGGGCGTTAATGTGGCCGAAACCCGGTCGCGAGCATCGGGGGGGAACGGGGGAAATAGTGGGAGTGTTGGGAACGTTGGGAGCGGGGTGACTACCCTCTCGGGCAATAACACGCCGACAAAAACAGCCCGAGCAAGCCTGAATGCAAACTGGGAAGTTGATCTTTGGGGAAGCATTGCACGCTCGGTGGAATCCAGCCAGAGTGCTGCGCAGGCGAGCCAGTCTGATGTGCAATCGGCATTGTTGTCGGCACAAGCGACCTTGGTGCAAACGTGGTATCAACTTCGTGTCACCGATCTGCAAAAGAAACTTCTTGAGCAAACGGTGCTCGATGAGGCACGTTTGCTGGAAATCACACGAAGCCGTTACGCAGCAGGTGTCGTTGGGCGAATCGATGTCGTTCAGGCAGAAGCGCAGCTCAAAAATATTCAGGCTCAGGTTCTGGAACTGGCGGTGCAACGGTCGCAGTATGAACATGCCATTGCTGTTCTTCTGGGCAAGGCGCCCAGTGAGTTTTCGGTGCAAGCCAAGCAAAATGATTTGCCGCTTATTCCCGCGATTCCTCAAGCCTTGCCTTCCCGTCTATTGGAGCGACGTCCGGATGTTGCAGCGGCCGAACGACGCATGATGTCTGCCAATGCGCAGATCGGCGTGGCTCAGGCCGCATGGTTTCCCGTATTGAGCCTGAGTGCGATGGGGGGCTATCAGAATGACCGCTTTTCCCAGTTATTGACCGCTCCGCATCGTACCTGGTCACTCGGGCCGGCTTTGGCGATGAATTTGCTTGATGGTGGCGCACGAAACGCACAAAAAGAAGGGGCTATTGCGGCTTATGACAAGGCCGTGGCGACGTATCGTCAAACCGTCCTTTCTGCTTTCCAGGAGGTTGAAGATCATCTGGCGAGCTTGCGATGGTTGGCACAGGAAGCGGAGATTCAACAAGCTGCAACGCAATCTGCTCAAGAAGCCTTTCGGCTCACGGAAAATCAATATCGTGCAGGCACCGTCGCTTATTTGAATGTGCTTGTGTCAAGGGCGACGCTGCTTGAAGCACAGCGTAACGATATCAGCATCGCCGGTCGTCGACTGATGGCACATGTCGCCTTGATCAAGGCCTTGGGTGGGGGTGAAAGTACATTGCAAATACACCTTGCAGAAGAGTCCGCTGCCAAGTAAATTTATTTAAACGTCAAATTAGCCTTTTTGAAGGCATAATACGAATCCATATTTGAAAAAACCATGTGCTCTTGATGAATATCATGTGTATTTTTCCTGTGCGGCAGCGCCTGACATCGATGTTGTCCATGATGTTTTTACTTGGACTCATCATGCTCACCCTATTGAGCATCGAGGACGCGCGCGCTGACGATGAAGCGATGAGCGAGGTGCCATCCTCCTCATTGCCCTCCAACGTCACCTTCAGCGGCTTTGGCACGCTGGGGCTCGCGCGTTCATCTTCTCCCAATGCCGAATTCGTTCGCGATCTGTCACAAACCAGTGGTCTCAAGTCCGGGAACTGGTCAGGGATTACGGATAGCATTTTGGGTTTGCAGCTTAACTGGCAGGTGCACCCTGATGTGGAACTCGTCGGTCAAGTCGTCTCCAAGCTGGATTACGAGCACAGCTTCAAACCGGAGGTGATGTGGGCTTTTGCAAAATGGGAGCCTGACCCCCGCATGGCATTCCGGCTGGGTCGCATTGGTGCGGATTTCATGATGAATGCCGATTCACGGCTGGTGGGCTATTCCTATTTACCGGTACGGCCTTCCCCCGATTTTTTCAGTCCCCTATTTTTTTCGCGCCTGGATGGCGTGGATGCCAGCATGGCGACCCCCATTGCTGAAGGCATTGTCCGTGGAAAGTTGTTTGCGGGAAAAATGCCGGAAAAAACAGCCGGAGGGCCGGGTGTGTGGGATTCCAGCGGTTCACCGTTGTGGGGGGCTGTGCTGGATTATCAAACCGGCCCATGGCTTGTGCGAGCCAATTTTGCACGGATACGTTTCTCGCATGATCCGAATGACTATGGAATGAGAGACTTGTTACGTCAGGCAGGGCAGGTGCTCAATCTTTCACAGCCTGTTGCTGCTGCAGAGACCATGGTGACCAAGGACAAGGCAAGCAATTACATCTCGCTGGGGCTGGTTTATGACGAAGGGCCCCTGTTGCTACAAGGCATGTGGAATAGCATCCATCATGAATCGAAATTGTTCGAGGACAGTCATGCGGCCTATGTTTTGGGCGGCTATCGAATCAAGGCATTGACCCCTTATGTAGGGGCATCCTTCTGGAAATCACATGCGGTTCAATACGATACGGGTTTGCCAAACATTTCTCTACTGGCACCGTTGATTGCAGGGTACCAGACCTATACGCAGAACTTGCATGAAGACCAGCACACTTGGACGCTGGGAACACGCTGGGATTTCAGCCGTAATCAGGCACTCAAGCTGCAATGGGATGCCGTTCGTGGAAAGCCCAATTCCCGTTTTCCTTATGCCCGCATTGACGGTAACTGGAATGGCAAGACGGATGTTTTGTCGATAACTTACGATTTTGTGTTCTGACCATGCGCCGCCTGATCTTCATTTTTTTCTGTTTTGTCGCCTTGCCGGCTCAGGCAGACTTGGTGCTGGTCGCCAATGTAAAAAGTGGTATCGAACAGCTGAGTCGCAATGAAGTCGTGAATATCTACTTGGGTCGTTATCGTATGCTAGCTTCGGGATTGACTGCCGAACCGCTGGATCAACCTTATGAATCCGGGATGCGGGAGTCGTTTTACAGGCAGTTGGTGGATAAAAACCTTTCACAAATCAGTGCCTACTGGTCGCGACTCGTATTTTCGGGCAAGATACATCCCCCCAGAGTCGTGAATACCCCGACCGAGGCTGTTGCCGAGGTGGCAAAGTATCCTGGCACCTTGGCGTATGTGGATCGCTCCCAGGTGGATCATCGTGTTCGCATCGTTTTTGAATTCGGAAAATAAATCATGAGCATGCCCACACGGTGGTGGCATGGGATTTTGGCGCGCAGCTTGATGGCAGTGGTCGCGATCGCGATCTTGATGGGGACGGCATCCAGTTTTTTTGCTGCACGAATTGCGGCAGAACGCGTTCAGCACATGACGATGCAAAAGCTGAATGAGCTATTGGATACCGTTGAAAGTACCGTTAGCGTGGCGTGTTTTGCTAATGATGAGCAGTTGGCCAAGGAGGTCGTCCAGGGTTTGCTGCGAAACAGTGAGGTGCGTCGTATCGTCATCACGAGTGGCGACCATGATCTTGCCACCGCGGTGCGATCAGAACCCCACGAGGCGGTGAACGCAAATCTGGTGACGCGGAAAATACATTCTCCTTTCAACAAGAAAGAAATCATTGGCTTGATGCAGATGGAGGTCGATCAGCAAGTCATTGATGCACGGGTGGCTGAAAATGTCCGTTTATCGGGTGTCATCCTGATGTCCATGCTGTTGTTGGTTATTGGAGCGACAGCAACGACCTTGTTTTATCTGGTCGTGCGCCCCATCAAGCAGACATCGGATCACATGCATTACCTGAAGGTCACGAGCGGTGAGCAACTCGGTATTCCTGATGGGCATGAACGTACCGAGATTGGACGTCTGGTGGGCGATATCAATCATCTGACGGGGCGACTGGTCAGTGTTCTGGATCAGGAACGTCATCTCCGGAAACAGCAAGAAATCGATCAACGCAAATATCATGATCTGTTCGATCATTCCAATGCCGGTATTTTCGTCGCCAGCCGTGAAGGCACGCTAACCTCCTTCAATCCAGCGTTTGCCGAACTCACCTGGTTGCCTCATGTCAAGAAAGGCGCGCCCGTTTCTCGTTCATTGGATGAGCCCCAGTGGCACAATCCAGAGGAGCTGCTGACCATGCTCAGGCAAAGCCTGGATGAAGGCGGCCGCGCTCAGGAAAATGATTTTCAGCTGGATGGGCGACGGGGTGACACGCGCTGGTTGCGTGTGGCGATGATTCCCCTAGGCGATGGTAGCGTACAAGGCACGGTGACCGATGTGACAGCCATCAAAAAAGATGAGCTGTCAGCACGCCGTCTTGCCGTAACGGATTCATTAACCAACTTTGCCAATCGTGAAGGCTTGACGCAAGCCTATGCTCATCTGCATGAGAACAGCCCGCCTTTCATGCTGGTGCGTATTGATTTTGACGGCATACGGCAAGTGACCGAGGCTAGGGGATTTTCCATGGGTGACCGGGTGCTGGTCTCGGTTGCCAACCGTTTGCGCTCTCACATGAAAGAAGGGGGTTTCATTGCCCGCATCAGTGGCACCAAATTCGCATTGATACTGACGGGCGAGCATGATCGTGATGCTGCAAAACGTCATATCAATACCATGGCGGAACAGTTGTCGCTGCCGTATGTGGGGCTGGATGAGACCCGGGACGTTCCTGTCATGCTGGGTGTGCGGATTGGCGTCTCCTGCTTTCCGGAAGATGGAAAAGAACTGCAACCGCTGCTCAGGCGGGCAGAGCTGGCTTTGAGCAATGTCGTTGCCGAGACCCATTCCTGTGTTTTCTTCGAATCTGCGCACGAGGCTGTTGCCGAGCATCGTCGCCGGATGGAAGACGATCTTCGTGCGGCTGTAACGGCGCGGGAACTGGAACTGTATTGTCAGCCCATTGTCGATATCCAGAAGGGACGTGTCGTGGGCGGCGAAGCACTGTTACGTTGGACGCACCAACAGCACGGCTCTGTTTCCCCCGATGTTTTTGTGCCCATGGCAGAGCGGGTCGGGTTGATCGGCGACCTCGGAAACTGGGTGATGCAGGAAGCCAGTCAACACATTGCACGCTGGCGTAATGAAGGGCTGGATTTGTACATGTCCGTCAATGTTTCGGTGCGGCAGATTCCGGAGGAAATGACGATCGACATGGTCATTGCCATGCTGACCCATTACGGTCTGCGACCCGATGCGCTGGCCATCGAAATTACGGAAAGCGTGCTGATGAGTAATGTCACCATCGCGCAGCAATGGATTTCACGATTGAGAGAGGTTGGCGTCCGTATCTACATGGATGATTTTGGAACCGGCTATTCTTCGCTGTCTTATCTGAAACGCTTCTCTCTGGATACCGTCAAGATCGATGGCTCATTCATCCGGGACATGCAGACGGATAACAGCGATCATGCCCTGGTCAATGCCATCATTACCATGGCACGTAGTCTGGGCTTGGGTGTCGTGGCTGAAGGGATTGAAGATGAACATCAATTCCGCCTGCTGCGTGAAGCCGGGTGTGGGTATGGTCAAGGCTATTATTTCTCGCGCCCTGTCCCCATGGCGCAGTTCGTGCCGACGATTACGCGCATCAACGATGAGCTATCCAAGAGTCTGTCTGCGTAATAGGTCTGTAGACGCTTTCTTGTCAGTGAGATTTGCAATCACGATATAAGCACTGGCTGTACGACAGCGTCGTACTTTTTTAATCACGGGAAATCATGGAATCGATATTCAAGGCCATGCTTGCTCATCCGGATGAGCAAGCACTTTTTCATTTGCAGGCATTGGTGGATGCGATACGTCCTCGACGGGCGAGTGAGCATGTCACGGCAATCAATAATCTGCGTGCTTTGTCTTTTTTGCTGGAACGTCAGATGCCTTACCGGCAGGCACTTCGCCAACAGTTGAAGTCGCTTTTTGAAAAGACTCATCAGGTTCAGCTTTATACAGAGACGGGCATTCTTTCCAATGAACAACTGCTTCCGGGTCTGCGCCGTCGTCTTGGAGAGCGCTTACTGCCCATCATCCCGAATCCGGCACTGCTGAAAGATGTCGTCGGGCTGTTGTTTCATCGGCAGGATGATCATGTCTGGCTGTCAAATATCCCTTATGAGGTCTGGTCTGATTTGTGGCGCAGTTTGTTCACGGAGCCTCTCCTGTTTGATGGAAGGGAGCGGTTGCAACTGCTTGAGGCCATACAGGTCTTGTCTTGCCGCATCGCTACCATTGGTTTGGAGCCCGAAATGGTTCAAAACGCGCCCGACATGACGCGCTTCGAATCTCCCTTTGTGCGTCAAAATGTCGAGGCTTTGCGTTTTATTGATGCCTATCGCCATGCGCAGTCTGAAAACGTGGCGTTGAAAGACGATCCAAAACACATTCTGGTGCTCCTCGATCAATGCACGGCGCAGATTAACAGCATCCGGAAACATGCGCGGCGGCACGGGGTTTCCGTGAGTCTGACCTATCATTTGCTCCGGCTGGATCAGCATGTCGAACGGATGCAAAGCTTGCTGATATTGGCAGACCTCACTCCATCGCAGCAGCAAGGAGAAACCTTGCTGCATTTATTCCTTCAATGGGTGGAGGCTGAAAACCGCAAGAATAGTCTGCGTGATGTTTTCAGGGAAAACACGGAGTTGCTGGCATTGCAGGTGACCGAACACGCCAGCCATACCGGAGAGCATTACATTGCAGACAGCAAAGAAGAATGGTGGGCGATGTTCCGTGCGGCAGCGGGTGCCGGTGTCATCGTGGGATTCATGGCTTTGCTGAAAATCATGATTGCGAAACTGCATCTGCCCCCATTGATTGAAGCATTGGCGTTTGGACTCAACTACGGCCTGGGGTTTGTGATCGTGCATTTATTGCATGGAACGATTGCCACCAAGCAACCGGCCATGACGGCAGCCACTATTGCCGCCACTTTGCCTCCCTCTGGTCGCAAGATAGGGGGGGGACATCGTGCCTTGGTTGAGTTGATCGTCAAGGTGGCACGCACCCAGTTCATTGCCATTCTGGGTAATGTGTTGCTGGTCATGCCCGTGGCTTTTATTCTGGGCTGGTTATGGAGCGTGCAATTTGGTGAGTCTCTCATCAATTCCGAAAAAACACTCGCGTTGTTGAATGACCTGCGACCGATCGAGGGTTATGCGCTTCCACATGCCGCCATTGCCGGTGTATGGCTGTTTGTTGCAGGGCTGATTTCGGGCTATTACGACAACAAGTCGCTGTACCACCATATCCCTGAACGTATTGCTGCGCATCCTTTGTTGCTGCGTGTGCTGGGTGAAAAGCGAACAAGACAATTAGGGCGTTATCTCGAACATAACCTGGGTGCGCTGGCAGGTAATTTTTACTTCGGCATGATGTTGGGCATGACCGGTTTTATTGGCTTTCTCGTGGGCTTGCCGCTGGATATCCGGCATATCACTTTTTCATCCGCCTATCTTGCATTCGTGGCCATTGCGACCAATTTCAATCTGGAAAACTGGGTCTTGCTGTTAGGCTTGGGGAGTGTCGCTTTGATCGGAGCCACCAATCTGGGGGTCAGTTTTGCCTTGGCACTGGCAACGGCCTTGCGTTCGCGGCAACGCCGGTTTTCGGAGCTACGCCCGATTGCAGCAGTGTTGGCTCGCCGGTTTTTGAGCCAGCCACGGGATTTTTTCATCGTGCCACAATCATCAACAAGGCATGAAAATGATGCCGAAAATCCTGCCGAGCATCCCTGATTTTTAAGTCACCCCGAATACGTCGAACCGGATTTTTTTCATGAAGATTGCCACCTGGAATGTCAATTCACTGAAAGTGCGCCTGCCACAAGTGCTGGACTGGTTGCAGCAGGAAACGCCGGATGTGCTTTGTCTTCAGGAACTCAAGATGGAGGACAAGGTTTTTCCCGTTGCTGAAATTGAAGCGGCAGGATACAGCGCTGTTTTTAGCGGACAAAAAACGTATAACGGCGTAGCCATTCTTGTACGAAAACCGCTGGAGATCGCGTGTGTTACCCGAGGCATCGAAGGCTTCGAGGATGAGCAACGCCGTGTCATCAGTGCGACCGTGGCCGGGGTGCGTGTGGTCTGTGTTTATATTCCCAATGGTCAGAGCCTTGAATCGGATAAGTATCAATACAAACTGCGCTGGCTGGATGCCCTGGAGCATTGGCTTATGGCAGAAATGCAGACGTATCCTCATCTAGCCTTATTGGGGGATTACAACATCGCTCCGGAAGATCGCGATGTGCATGATCCTGCCGCATGGCAAGGCCAGATCCTTTGTAGTGAGCCTGAACGTGCGGCGTTCCGTCGATTGATCGACATGGGCTTGGTGGATGCTTACCGATGTTTTGAGCAGCCCGAGAAAAGTTTTTCCTGGTGGGACTATCGAATGATGGGGTTTCGCCGCAATCAGGGATTGCGGATCGACCACATTTTGCTGTCATCAACACTGGCTGAAAAATGTACAGCCAGTGTTATCGACAAGGCACCCCGCCGTCTGGAGCGACCTTCTGACCATGCGCCGGTCGTGGCTTGCTTGAGTATGAACAACGATTTGAACAGCGATTAACGTGCATGGTAGCCGTCTCCACCCACAGAGGATGAAACAAACGTTACCCTAGACACCCACCCCACCCATCCGCCCCTCAAGGGGCGGCTACTGATTGGCTCGCTACGCTCGAAGCTTCAACTCGACTCCGTTTTCGTTGTTTCACGCTAAAGTACTTCGGCCGCATGGTCAGCCAGACGTGAACGTTCGCCGCGTTGCAAGGTGATGTGACCGGAATGTGCCCAGCCCTTGAAACGATCGACGACGTAGGTCAGACCGGAGCTGCCTTCGGTGAGGTAGGGCGTATCAATCTGGGCGATGTTGCCCATACAGACCACCTTGGTACCGGGGCCTGCACGGGTGATGAGTGTTTTCATCTGCTTGGGCGTGAGATTCTGGGCTTCGTCGATGATGAGGAATTTGTTCATGAAGGTGCGACCCCGCATGAAGTTGAGTGACTTGACCTTGATGCGGCTACGAATGAGATCCATGGTTGCTGCACGTCCCCATTCACCGCTGGCGGCAGAGCCACCGGTATCCTCGGGCGGACGATTGAGCACATCGAGATTGTCATCCAGTGCGCCCATCCAGGGGGTCATTTTTTCCTCTTCGCTCCCCGGCAAGAAACCGATGTCTTCACCGACCGGAACCGTCACGCGGGTGATGATGATTTCGGAATAGCGTTTGCTGTCGAGCACCTGGGTGAGGCTGGCCGCGAGCGTGAGTAGGGTTTTCCCCGTTCCTGCCTGGCCTAGGAGGGTCACGAAATCAATATCGGGATTCATCAGCAGGTTGAGTGCGAAATTCTGTTCGCGATTGCGTGCGGTGATACCCCAGACCGCATTTTTCTGGTGGGTGTAATCCACCAGCGTTTCCAGTACGGCTGATTTAGCATCGGTTTCGCGTACCCATGCGTAAAGTGGTTGCGCGCCTTCCTGCCAGACATGCTCGTTAATCAGCAGGTCTTTGCACAAGGGACCTTTGATACGATAGAAGGTGCGAGTGTCCTGCTTCCAGGATTCGAGATCCTTGCCATGCTTATCCCAAAAATCGGCTGCAAGCTCGCGTGTGCCGGTGTAGAGCAAATCGGTGTCTTCGAGCACCTTGTCATTGAAGTAGTCTTGCGATGACAAGCCCAGCGCGCGCGCCTTGATGCGCATATTGATGTCTTTGGACACCAAGATGACGGCACGCCCCGGATTTTGTTCACACAGATGCATGACAACCGAGAGAATCTGATTGTCGGCCTTGCCGCTGGGGAGCGCTTGAGGGACGAGAGTGTTGATGAACGAGGTTTGTAGAAATAAACGCCCACTAGCCATGTGATGCGAAGGTTCAAGCAGCGGTATGCCGTTTTCAATGGCCGCTTCATCACCGCCACTTGAGATGACCTCATCGAGCAGGCGGGTCGCCTGGCGCGTGTTGCGTGCGACTTCGGTCATTCCTTTCTTGTTGGCATCGAGCTCTTCCAGCGTCATCATCGGCAGAAAGATGTCATGTTCCTCGAAGCGGAACAGGCTCAATGGATCGTGCATCAGCACATTGGTATCGAGAACGAACAGCTTGTTTTTGGGTTTTGCAGCGGTCGATTTTGCTGCGGTGGTTTTTCTGGCGTTCATCGTCATTCCCTCGCTGGTGTGGAAACGTGCTGCCTAGCGATTGAGCATCGCTGTGAGTGTTTTTAACACATCGGCGGCATGACCGTCGGCTTTTACACCGCGCCATTCGTGCTGGAGTTGTCCCTTTGCATCGAACAGGAAGGTGCTGCGTTCGATGCCGCGCACGTCTTTGCCGTAAAGTTTCTTTTGTTTGATGACACCGAATAGCGTGCAAGCGATTTCATCTGGGTCGGAAATCAGCTCAAAAGGCAATCCCAGCTTGGCCTTGAAGTTTTCATGAGATTTGAGGCTATCGCGTGAAAGCCCATAAATCGCGCAATCCTGTTGGGCGAAATCCGCGTGAAGATCACGAAACTGGGTGGTTTCAGTGGTGCAACCGGGGGTATTGTCTTTAGGGTAGAAATAGATGACCAGAGGATGCCCCCGTTGGGCGTGAAGATTGAAATCGAGCTTGCCCGTCGCGGGGAGTGTGAAATCGGCAATAGCCTGTGCGGTCATCGTCTTCCTTTCAAGCCGCTGCAAGTTTCCATGTATCTAGAAATTCGCGGCCTTGCAACATCAATGTTCCGGAACGTCCCGGCCATTCACCACGCACGATTTCATGGCGTGGCAGCTTGGCAAGATCGAGTGAGTGAAAGATATCCTGAGTCGAACACAATGTATAGCCCTGTTCATTCCAGCCGCTGAGCAGGCGTTCAAAAATGGGCAACAGTTTCATGCCTTCCAACTCGGCATGGAGTGTGAATACATGGCCTGTGGCTGGCTTTTGCTGCGTCAGTTCGAGCAGACGTTCGTGGACGTTGTTGTCGTTGAGAGAATCGGTACCGATCAGTTCGTCGAGGGTGGGGAGTGTCGTGGGGAGTTGGGGGCAATGAATCGCTTCGCCGCGCCAGACGGGCATGAAAGGATGGGTTCCCCGTGTGTCAGAGGCATAGTTGAAACCCAGTTGCTGCGTCAGGCGCAAAGCTTGCCCATTCATCTGCCAGCCTGCGGCACCGTGAGTCTTGGCGGGTGTTCCGAAGATTTCTTCGTATCGGCTGGTTGCTCGTTTCATTTCATCGATTGTCCAGGCGATATCGGCCTGTTCGATGCCATCCTGCCATTTGACGTGATCCCAGCAATGGATGCCCGTTTCATAGCCCGCGTTATGTACGCCGCGCAGGATTTCTGTGCCGTTGCGACCGATATCCGGGCCGGGCAGAAGCGTGCCGTAAAGGAGCGTTTTCACCCCATAGTGCGATACGACGGAGGTGCGCTGCACCTTCTTCATGAAACCGGGGCGGAAGGCACGCTTGAGGGCGCGGCCGGTGTGATCGGGGCCGAGTGAAAACAGGAAGGTGGCGTTGGCCTCAAAACGGCGCAAGGTTTCAACGAGACGTGGCACGCCTTGCAGCGTCCCGCGCCAGGTGTCGACGTCGATTTTCAGGGCGAGCTTCATCGTTCGGGTTTTTTAATCGACCAGACTACGCGCGGCAGCCACGTCGCCGCGATAGGCTTCGAGGATGCCCTTCAATGCGTCCTGCATGTTGGTTTTGGGTGCCCAAGCTAATTCGCGCATGGTGTTTTCGATTTTCGGCACGCGGTTCTGCACGTCTTGATAACCCGTACCGTAGTACTCGCCTGAGGTGGTTTCAATCAGCGTGACTTTTTCGGCACTGTCACGATATTCAGGATATTGCTTTGCCATATCGAGCAGCATGTGTGCGAGTTCGCGCACCGAGTAGTTGTTGCTCGGGTTGCCGATGTTGTAAATCTTGCCGCTGGCGATGCCATCCTTGTTGGCGATGATCGCCATCAGCGCAGATATGCCGTCATCGACGTAGGTAAAGGCGCGTTTCTGCGCACCGCCATCGACCAGCTTGATCGGCTCGCCGCGCACGATGTGGCCGAGGAACTGGGTAATGACGCGCGAGCTACCTTCCTTGGGCGTGTGGATGGAATCCAGCCCCGCACCGATCCAGTTGAACGGGCGGAATAGGGTGTAGTCCAGTCCTTCCTGTTGGCCGTAAGCGGCAATCACGCGATCCATCAGCTGCTTGGCGCAGGCGTAGATCCAGCGGGGTTTGTTGATTGGGCCGTAGGTGAGGTTGGAGTTCTCCGGGTCGAATTCGTCATCGGCACACATGCCATAGACTTCGGAGGTCGACGGGAAAATCACGCGCTTTTTGTATTTCACTGCATGACGGATGATAGGCAAATTGGCTTCGAAATCCAGTTCAAAGACACGCAAAGGCTCTTTGACATAGGTTGCCGGCGTGGCAATGGCGACCAGGGGCAGCACGGTGTCGCATTTTTTGACGTGATATTCGATCCACTCTTTGTTGATGTTGATGTCGCCTTCAAAGAAATGAAAGCGCGGGTGCTTGACCAGATCACCCAGACGATCCGACATCATGTCCATGCCATAAATTTCCCAATCGGTCGTCTCGATGATGCGTTGGGTGAGGTGATGGCCAATGAAACCATTGACGCCGAGGATAAGGATTTTTTTCATGATGAAAGTCAGATTCTGGATTTGAAAATCAGAGATAAAGTCAGGTCAAAGCGAGTCTGCCGCTGCTGCAAAGATCAATGAAACGCGGCACGGTGAGCGGGTGGCCATCAAGTTCGACCTGTAATAAACGCAAGGCATGGCCATCGCCATTGCCGCACTGCGCGTAAAGCACGCCATTATCCTCGTAAAGTGTGGGTGCCTGAAAAGTCATGGAGGCCTGAGCCGGGATGAGCAGGCTTTTGAGTATGCGCAATTCACCGAGGGACGTGGTACAAAAAGCCCCCGGATAAGGCGGGGCGACCGCGCGTATCAGGTTGTGTATGGCGGCAGCAGGCTGCTGCCAATGGATGCGTCCATCTTCAGGTTTGCGCCCGCCGTAGTAACTGCCCACGGCGAGATTTTGCGGCTGCTCCACCGCCGTTCCGGCAAGCAGGCGCGGGAGTACGTTGTCGAGCGCCATTTCCGCGGCAACGGTGACTTTCTGGAACACTTCATGCGCCGTATCGTCGGGCAGAATGGGGACGGCTTGTTGCGCGAGGATGCCACCGGCATCGGGCTTTTCCAGCATCCGGTGCAGGGTGGCACCGGTCTGGCGTTCGCCATGCAAGACCGCCCAATTTACCGGAACGCGACCGCGATACTGTGGCAGAAGCGAACCGTGCATATTCCAGGCTCCTTGCGTCGGGATTGCCAATAGCGTGGGCTGAAGCATTTGCCGGTAATAGAAGGAAAAAATGAAGTCGGGTTGCAAGGCGGTGATTTGCGCGACGATGTCTGGCGTATTGGGATCATCGGGTGTGATGACAGGAATCCCGTGCAAGGTGGCGAGTTGCGCCACGCTCTCAAACCAGATGGTTTCCTTGGGATTGTCTTGGTGCGTAACGACCAGGGCAACATCGATGCCGTGTGCCAGCAATACCGACAGACAACGTACACCGACGTTGTGATAAGCAAAGACCACCGCGCGCGCCATGAAGTCTCAGACTTCCTTCTGTTCGAGCAAGGCTTCGACCAGATAGCGCGGCCGATGGCGTACTTGCTGATAGATGCGGCCGATGTATTCACCCAGCAGTCCCACCCCGAAGAGGGTGAGGCCAATCAGGAAGAAGGCAATACCGAACAGGGTGAACAGGCCTTCTGCTTCGGGACCATGCACCATGCGGCGGATCATGAGGAAGATGACAAAGACGGCGGAAAGCACGGATATACCCATGCCTAGTACGGAGAACCATTGCAGCGGTACCAGCGAGAAGCCCGTCATCAGATCGAAATTGAGGCGGATTAGACTGTAAAGCGAATACTTGGATTCACCAGCATGGCGTTCTTCGTGGCCGATGACGATTTCTGTGGGACGCTGGGCAAAGGTGTAAGCCAAAGCCGGAATGAAGGTGCTGACTTCCTTGCAGCTATTGATGGCATCAACGATGGAGCGCGAATAGGCGCGCATCATGCAGCCCTGGTCGGTCATCTTGATGCGGGTGATGCGCTCGCGCAGCCGGTTCATCGCCCGCGATGCGTAGCGGCGGAAAATGGTGTCCTGACGCTGCCGACGAATACTGCCGACATAGTCGTGGCCTTCGCGCATTTTGGCGACCAGCGCAGCGATGTCTTCGGGTGGGTTTTGCAAGTCAGCATCCAGGGTGATGATGATCTGGCCACGACAGTGCTCAAAACCCGCCATGATGGCCATGTGTTGGCCAAAATTGGCGGCGAATAAAATCACACGCGTCACGTCGGGGCGGTGCTGGAATTGTTCGCGCAGCAGGGCGGCTGAGCGGTCACGGCTGCCGTCATTGACGAAAACAATTTCGTAAGCGGTATTCAGGGCATCCAGTGCCGGATAGAGGCGGTCGAACAGCGCGGCAAGGCCGTCCTCCTCGTTATAAACGGGAATGACGACGGAAATTTCGGGAGAAGTCATTGCAAGTGGCGTGGAATAGTGGCGCAAGCAGCAGGGGTGGCGTGGAATTCTAACAGCTCAAGCCCGGATGACTTGGCTGATGGCCGTGCAAACACGGTCTACGTCAGCGTCTGTCATGGTCGGGAATAAGGGCAGGGTGACGGTGCGTGCGCCGATATCCTCGGCATGTGGGAAATCACCGGGCTGAAAGCCTAGCTTGCGATAGAGCGTAAATAAATGCAGCGCGGGGTAATGTACGCCGATGCCGATATTTTTTTCCTTCATGGCGGCAATGAAGGCGGCGCGATGGCAAGCCTGTGGCAGCAAAATCTGGAACATGTGCCAGTTGGAATTCGTAAAGTCTTCGCGAGGAAGCTCGCATCCCAAGCTGCGATCCAAGTTTGCGAAATAGCGGCGTGCCAGTGCGCGGCGGCGTTCGGTGAATTCTTCGGTGTGTTTGAGTTGTCCTAGACCTATCACGGCGGCAATGTCGGTCAGATTGGATTTGCCACCGAGCACATCGACATCCATGCCGCCATCGGCGAAACGTTGCACACCTTGCAGGCGCAGGCGTTCGCACAGCGCGGGGTCAGCATCTGCGGGCAGCACCAACGCACCGCCTTCGCTGGTGGTGATGTTTTTGTTGGCGTGAAAACTGAAGGAAATGAAATCACCCGTCACGCCGATCGGCGTGCCATTCCACGAAGCACCAAAGGATTGCGCGGCATCCTCGATCACGCGGAGTTGATGCTGGCGGGCAATGGCGTAGAGGCGTTCGCGATCGACCGGCAAACCCGCGAGGTCGACTGGAATAATGGCGCGGGTCTTGTCGGTGATGGCGGCTTCGATGCGCTCAAGGTCGATATTGCGGGTGAGCGGGTCAACATCAACGAAAACCGGCGTTGCACCGACGGCAAGGATCACGTTGGCGGTAGCGACCCAGGTCAGCGGTGTGGTGATGACCTCATCGCCCGCACCGATGCCGGCGAGGCGCAATGCCACTTCCAGCGTAGCCGTGCCTGAATTGAAAGCCCGCACCGGACGACCACCGCAATACGTCGACAAGGCTTCCTCAAAGGCTTTGACTTTGGGGCCGCTGGTGAGCCAGCCCGAACGCAGGACGGTGACCACATCAGCGATGGTGTCTTCATCCACGCTGGGGCGGGTAAAGGGCAGGAATGTCGGGTTCATTGTTGATTCCCTGGATTTCAGGTGCGTGCCACGACATACACGCCGATGACGATGAAGCCGATTCCTAGGAGTTTCTGCGCGGAGAGCGGTTCGCCAAACCATTGCCAGGCGACGAAGGCATTGATGACGTAGCCAATGGAGAGCATGGGATAGGCGATGGAGACGGGGACACGCGATAGCGCCATGATCCAGACGACCAGACTGACGGCATAGCAGGCCATACCGCCCATGATGTAGGGCTGAAAAGCCAGTTTCATGCCAATGGGCAGCAGGTTTTCAAGGTGGAATTCAAAATGGCCGACGGCATTGGTTCCCGCCTTGAGCAGCAGTTGGGCGCAGGCGTTGAGGAGTACGCCGGTGAGGATGAGGGAGAAAGCAACAGGATTCATGGTTCAGGGTTTTTTGACGATGACGCGGCGCGTGTCTCGGGCAACGACTTGCATGGGGATGCCTGCTTTTTCGAACATCTGCCAGGTATCCGGATTGAGCAAGGCCCAGGCTTCAGGGGCGCTTGCCCAAGCATGTTCGAAACTTTGCTGGTCGGCAATGAACTTCTGAGGTTCGTGTGCGATGCCAAAGCCCAGCTCATCTTTGTAAAACACCATGGTGGTCGGACGCTTCAGATAGAACTGGAGGCTCTGGTCGTAGGCGTTGACGCTGAAAAAAGGCACATCGGGTTTGACCTGATCGCGGATTTTTGCGGCAATGTGTGCGGCAGAGTTCGCTGGTGAGAGACTGTTGTGGCCGAGCAAGATAGCCAATGACATCAGCAAGCCACCGATCGTCAGGCTGAGAATGGCAGGGCGGGGTTTCTGGACACGAGCAAACAGAACGCTCAGTAATGCCCCTACGATCAGACAGATGGCTGCGGCTCGCAGCCAAGGGATATAACCTGCATACAAGCTGGGAGGTACCCGTGCGCTACTGAAACGTGTGGCTTCAGGAGCAAAGTAAAGTGCGGCGAGGCCGAGGATGATGAACGGTGCGGCATGCCAGATTAGCCGGTGTGGGTGATGCGCGGACAATCGTGCAAGGTGCAGACCGATCAATGCAGCCAGTGCCGGAAACAGAGGCAGGATGTAGGAAGGTAGTTTGGAGCTGGAGACTGAGAAAAAGCAGAAAACCACCACACACCAGACCAATAAAAAGCGTTGAGGCTGAAAGCGTTGTTCAGGATTTTTACGCAGTGCATCACCAATCATCGTCAATAGGCTGAACAGCCAGGGCAGTATCCCCGCCAGCAGGATGGGGATGAAATACCACATGGGCTGATAACGATCATGTGTTTTGGTCAGAAAGCGTTCAAAGTGTTCGTGGATGAAAAAGAAATGCGCAAATTCCGGATTCGCAAGGGAGACGGCGATGAACCACGGTGCGGTGACGGCAAGGAGCAGGAGTAGGCCTGAGACCAGATGTAACTTGCGCCAGATGGAAAAATCGCGCTGCCAGAGGCTGTAGCCCACCAGGGTGGCGGCGGGCAGTGCCATGCCGATCAAGCCTTTGCTGAGGATGGAGAGTGCTAGCATGAGCCAGCCTAGCCACATCCAGCGACGGGTGTTCGAGGCGGTGCTGGCATCCTGTTGTGCGAGGATGAAGCAGAAAATGGCGGCAGAAAGAAAGAAGCTGACGCCCATGTCCAGCGTATTGAGGTGGCCGATCATTATCCATAGCAGGCTGCTGGAGAGCACGCTGGCCGCATACAAGGCCGCATCCTTACCCCAGATGCGGTGCACGGTGAAAGCAGTGGCTAAGATACCCAGAAAGCCGCACAGGGCTGACCACAGGCGCGCTGTCCATTCATGCTGCCCAAAGGCGGTATAGGCGGCTGCCGTCGTCCAGTATTGCAGTGGGGGTTTTTCGAAATATTTGATGTCGTTGAGGCGGGGAGTGAGCCAGTCGCCACTGGCGACCATTTCACGCGGGATTTCAGCGTAGCGGCCTTCATCGGGGTTGATGAGTTTGCGCTGATGCAGTGTGCCAAACCAGAGTGTTGCCAGCAGGGTGATGAGCAGGAAATACGCGCCAGTGGACAATGAAGGTGATGATGAAGGTGTTGTCATGGTTCTATCAGTAATGCCGCAGCGACGTTGCGGCCTTCGGCGACCAGAATGTTGAAGGTACGGCAGGCGGCTCCGGTGTCCATGACTTCAATCCCGATGTGAGCTGCCATCAATTCCCGCAGCAGGTCAGGGGCGGGGAAGCGTTGGCGTAGTCCTGTGCCCAGCAGCAGAATTTCGGCTTTTAATTCGATGATAGGGTGGAAAGCGGCGAGATTCAGCGCGTCAAAACCACCTTGCACCCAACCCTCGTGGATTTGCTGCGGCAAGACGAGCAGGCTGTTTTCGTAACGCTGACCGTTGATGTCGATGTGGCGTTCGCCGATGGTCGTGACGATGTTACGGCCAATATTGAGTTCTCGATGGAGTTTCATCGGATAAAAGAGATCTGGGGAAAAAGCCGCACAGTGCAAGGCTAAGGTTTGCGGCATACGATGAGGTTCGGTAAAATTATACCCTTTGCCTGCTCGCTTGACCCTGTCGGGATCAGCGGGTTGGCGTGCTTTTCAGGAAGGATGGTTCGTGCGATGCAACCCGTGATGAAATCTGCCAAGTTGGCCAATGTCTGTTACGACATTCGAGGGCCGGTGCTGGCGCGTGCGCGGCAGATGGAGGAGGAGGGGCATCGCGTCATCAAGCTGAACATCGGCAATCCCGCGCCTTTTGGCTTTATTGCGCCGGAAGAGATCATTCAGGATGTGATCCTGAATCTGCCGGAAGCCTCGGGCTATAGCGATTCCAAAGGCCTGTTCGCCGCGCGCAAGGCGATCATGCACTACACGCAGGAAAAGAAAATTCCCGGCGTGAAGGTGGATGATATTTTTATCGGCAATGGCGTGTCCGAGCTGATCGTGATGGCGATGAATGCCTTGCTCGATGCCGGTGATGAGGTCTTGGTGCCAATGCCCGATTATCCGCTGTGGACGGCGGCAGTGAGCCTTTCCGGCGGCAAGGCGCGGCATTATGTGTGTGACGAAGGGGCGGGCTGGTTGCCGGATTTGAACGACATCCGCAGCAAGATCAGCTCAAATACCCGCGCCATCGTGCTCATCAATCCAAATAACCCGACCGGTGCCTTGTATCCGGTTGAGCTGCTCAAAGAAATCGTCGAGATCGCGCGCCAGCATCAGCTCATTATTTATGCCGATGAGATTTATGACAAGGTGCTCTACGACGGTGCGAGCCACACTTCCATCGCCTCGCTGGCCGAGGATGTGCTGTGCATCACCTTCAATGGCCTGTCGAAAAACTATCGCGCAGCAGGTTTTCGTGCGGGCTGGCTGGTGGTCTCGGGTGAGAAACGCCACGCGCAGGATTACATCGAAGGCTTGAACATGCTGGCTTCGATGCGTCTGTGCGCCAATGTACCGGCACAGTTCGGTATCCAGACGGCATTGGGTGGTTATCAGAGTATCAATGATCTGGTCGCCCCCACGGGACGGCTGTGCCGCCAGCGTGATCTGGCGTGGAGCATGCTCAACGACATGCCGGGGGTGAGCTGCGTCAAGCCGCAGGCGGCGATGTATCTGTTCCCGCGTCTCGATCCGCAGATGTACCCGATCAATGACGATCAGCGTTTCATTCTCGAACTGCTCGAGCAGGAACGCGTTCTGCTGGTGCAGGGCAGTGGTTTCAACTGGCCGACGCCTGATCATTTCCGCGTGGTCTTCCTGCCCAATACCGATGACCTGACTGAGGCTCTGACCCGGGTTGCGCGTTTCCTTGAGGCGTATCGCAAGCGGCATGGCACCTGAGTTTTAGGGGCTGTGTGGTCGCGTAGCAAACAGCGTTAGTTGCTCCGCTTATTTTTCTTATTTTTCACTGAACAATCATGAAACCCATCAACGTAGGACTCCTTGGTATCGGCACGGTCGGTGGCGGCACTTATACGGTGCTGTCACGCAATGCAAACGAGATCACGCGACGCGCCGGTCGCCCGATCCAGATTAGTGCGGTGGCTGACAAAAATCTTGAACTGGCACGTCAGGTGACGCAAGGTGCAAGTACAGGCGCAGTGCGTCTGACCGACGATGCCTTTAGCGTGGTGACTGATCCGACGATTGATGTCGTGGTGGAGTTGATCGGTGGCACGGGCATTGCCAAGGAGTTGGTGCTCAAAGCCATCGAAAACGGCAAGCATGTGGTCACCGCCAACAAGGCGCTGCTTGCCAAGCATGGCAACGAGATTTTTGCGGCGGCGCGGGCGAAGGGCGTGATGATCGGCTTCGAGGCGGCGGTGGCGGGTGGCATCCCCATCATCAAGGCACTGCGCGAAGGGCTGACAGCCAATCGCATCCAGTGGATTGCCGGCATCATCAATGGCACGACCAATTTCATTCTTTCCGAAATGCGCGACAAGGGTTTGCCCTTTGCCGAGGTGCTCAAGGAAGCGCAGCGGCTGGGTTATGCCGAAGCCGATCCGACTTTCGACGTCGAAGGGGTGGATGCCGCACACAAGCTGACCATCATGGCGGCGATTGCTTTCGGTATTCCGATGCAGTTCGACCGCGCACACATCGAAGGCATTAGCCAACTGGAAGCCGAAGACATTAAATATGCCGAGCAGTTGGGTTATCGCATCAAGCTGCTGGGCATCACCAAGCGCAAGGCAGACGGCATCGAACTGCGCGTGCATCCGACTCTGATCCCCGCCAAACGCCTGATTGCCAATGTCGAAGGCGCGATGAATGCCGTGCTGGTACAGGGCGATGCGGTGGGGGCGACGCTGTATTACGGCAAGGGCGCGGGAGCAGAGCCGACTGCTTCGGCGGTGATTGCCGATCTGGTCGATGTGACGCGTATGCAGACCGCCGACCCGGAACATCGCGTACCGCATCTGGCGTTTCAGCCGAACGCCATGCAGGACACGCCGATCCTGCCGCTGGCGGAAGTGGAGACGCGTTACTACCTGCGCCTGGCGGTATCCGATCAGCCGGGTGTGCTGGCGGATATCACGCGCATTCTCGCCGATCAGCAAATTTCCATCGAAGCCGTCATCCAGCGTGAGCCGGGCGAAGGGCAGACCCAGGCGGATCTGATTCTGCTCACGCATCAAACGCAGGAAAAGAACATTGACACTGCGATGAAAAAAATCGACGCACTGCCCGTCGTCAAACGCAAGACGGTACGTTTGCGTCTGGAAGAACTCGACAAATAAAGCCAGAAACCGGAAGAATTCATGCGCTACCTCAGCACTCGCGGCAACTCACCTAGCAAATCCTTCACCGAAATTCTGCTCGCCGGTCTGGCACCCGATGGCGGTCTGTATCTGCCGGAAACCTATCCGCGTGTGACCCGTGAAGAACTCGCCGCATGGCGCAGTCTGTCGTATGCCGAGCTGGCTTTTCAGGTGCTGAGTAAATTCATCGACGACATTCCTGCTGCCGATCTCAAGGCACTGGTGAGCCGCACCTACACGCCCGCCGTGTATTGCAATACCCGCCCCGGCGAGAATCCGGCGGTGGCGCAAGACATCACACCCTTGCGCACGCTGGAACCGGGACTGCATATCCTTGAACTCTCCAACGGCCCGACGCTGGCGTTCAAGGATATGGCGATGCAGCTGCTCGGCAACTTGTTTGAGTACGCACTGGGCAAGACCGGCGCGGAGCTCAATATCCTGGGCGCGACTTCGGGTGACACCGGTTCTTCCGCCGAATATGCCATGCGTGGCAAGCGCGGCATTCGCGTGTTCATGCTCTCGCCGCACGGCAAGATGAGCCGCTTTCAGACGGCGCAGATGTTTTCCCTGCAAGACCCGAATATCCACAACATTGCCGTCAAGGGCGTGTTCGACGATTGTCAGGATATGGTCAAGGCGGTCAGCAACGACCACGCCTACAAGGAAAAATACAAGATTGGTACGGTCAATTCGATCAACTGGGCGCGCGTGGCCGCACAGGTCGTGTATTACTTCAAAGGCTATTTTGCTGCGACTCAATCGAACGCTGAAGAAGTCAGCTTCAGCGTGCCTTCCGGCAACTTTGGCAACATCTGCGCGGGGCACATCGCCCGCATGATGGGCTTGCCGATCCGCAAGCTGATCCTGGCCACCAACGAAAACGACGTGCTCGACGAATTCTTCCGCACCGGCGCCTACCGTCCGCGGGCGACGGCGCAGACCTATCACACCAGCAGCCCGTCGATGGACATTTCCAAGGCATCCAACTTCGAGCGTTTTGTCTTTGATCTGGTGGGACGCGATGCCGCCACGGTGCGCGAACTGTGGGGCAAGGTCGATGGTGGCGGGGCTTTTGATCTGGGCGGCACAGCGTATTTCGCTCGTCTGGCCGAATTCGGCTTTGTCTCGGGCAGCAGCAGCCATGCTGACCGGCTGGCGACCATCCGCATGGCGCAGCAAAAATATGCGGTCATGATTGACACCCATACCGCCGATGGTCTCAAGGTGGCATTAGAGCACCGTGAGGCCGGCGTGCCGCTGGTGTGTCTCGAAACCGCTCAGCCGTGCAAGTTTGCCGACACGATCCAGGAGGCCTTGGGGCGCGAGCCGGAACGTCCTGTTGCCATGCAGGGTATCGAGGCATTGCCACAACGTTTTGAGGTCATGGAAGCCAGCGCAGCGGCAATCAAGGATTACGTTGCGCAACATGCCGTCTGATTCATCGAAGGCTTGTCGCCATCAACACGGTTCCGACCACAGCCATCATAACCACGCCCACCATCACATCCCCGCTGCGGTAGGGCAGGGGCGGGCGTTCTTCATTGGCATCCTGCTCAACAGCCTGTTTGTAGTGATCGAGTATGGTTATGGCATGAGCGCGCATTCGCTGGCGCTCATGGCAGATGCAACGCATAACCTCGGCGATGTGTTGAGTTTGGTGCTGGCGTGGGGCGGCAGTGTGTTGGCTCGGCGTGCACCGGATGCGCGTTACACCTATGGATTGCGAGGTTCATCAATTCTGGCGGCACTGGCCAATGCGATTCTGTTATTGCTGGTGACGGGTGGTCTGGCATGGGAGGCTATCGAGCGTATCAATAGCCCCCAGACGGTCATTGGTTCAACGGTGATGTGGGTTGCCGCCTGCGGCGTGGTCATCAACGGTTTGACGGCATGGTTGTTCATGTCGGGCAGCAAGAGCGATATCAACATCAAGGGGGCTTATCTGCACATGCTGGCGGATGCCCTCGTTTCGCTTGCGGTCGTCGTGGTGGGCGGTCTGGTGATATATACAGGCTGGCTCTGGCTCGACCCCATGGTGACTTTGTTGCTGGTGGTGGTGATTACCTGGGGCACCTGGGCCTTGTTGCGTGATGCCGTGCGTCTGGCTTTGCAAGCCGTTCCTGCCGACATCGAACTATCGACGGTACGCCGTTTTCTTGCAGAACAGCCCGGCGTGACCGAGGTGCATGATGTGCACATCTGGGCGATGAGTACGACAGAGAATGCGCTGACTGCCCATCTGCTCTGTCCTTCCGGTCATCCAGGGGATGCTTTCCTGCATCAAGTGGCACATGAGATCGAGCATCGCTTCGGCATTCATCATGTCACCTTGCAGATCGAACTGGCGGATACGACAAGTCCCTGTACCCTGGCACCGGATCATGTTGTTTGATACAGATGGGTTTTCAGGCAGACGGATGGCTGAATCCTGTCTTTCAACAGGTTTTTAGGTACGCGCGCGGTTCAATCCTTCAATCCTTCAATCCGCACTGACGCGCCGCGCGCCGTTGTAACGCTTCCACCAGTATTTTTCACGCAGATCGTCGATACGGACTTTGCCACCGCTGGCGGGGGCATGGACGAACTGGTTATTACCCAGATAAATCCCCACATGGGAAAACGCACGTCGCATGGTATTGAAAAAGACCAGATCGCCCGGTTGCAGTTCGTCCTTGCGGATGACATCCCCCTCATGGCTGATGTCACGCGCACTCCGGGGGAGCAGGGTGCCGACACTACGATACACATGGGTGACAAAGCCACTGCAATCGAAGCCCGTTTCCGGTGTGCGCCCCCCGCGATGGTAGCGGACACCCAGCAAGCCCAAAGCGTGATTCACCACGGTATCCATGCCATTGCTCGCGCGTTCCAGCAAGGATGGGGTAGCAGGTTCGGAGAGCGATGTTGAGACCTTGAGGCTTGTGGCGATGGAATCAATCGACACCGTAGGGACAGCCGATTCGCCCGTCAGTTGTTGGCGTACCGTCTGAAAGTCACGATCCACCTGATCTGCTAACGCGGGTTGGATGCAGAAACCCGAAAAAACCAGCGATACTGATGTCGTTAAAGTCAGGACAAGCCGTACCAGAGGGCGCCGTTTGTGGGTCGGAATACGATGAATCATCGATGTCATAACCCATGATTTTAACGTGGAAAACCTTTTTTTCGATCACCTCAACTCAGCTATGCACGCCCCCATCGATGCGCACGATTTCGCCGGTCATGTGGGCGCCATCTTCGGATGCCAGCATCGCCACCACGCCCGCTACGTTTTCGGGGGTGCCAAAGCGGGTCAGTGGCGTCAGGTGGGCGAACAGGGGAATATCGACACCCTCCGGGAATCCGGCGGCCGTTCCTTCGACCAAAGGCGTCATGATGCCGCCCGGTGCGACCGCATTGACCCGTACTCCCTGCTTGAGATACTCCCACGCAAGCGCATGTGTCAATGCCGCTACACCCCCCTTGCTGGCTGCGTAACCCGCCATATAAGGATGACCGTAATACGCTGAGGTCGATGCCGCATTGACAATGTTTCCGCGCGATTTCAGCAGATGGGGCAGTGCCTCGCGGCAACACAGAAAAGTGCCGACCAGATTCACTTGCAGAATGTCGATAAAACTCTCCAGTGAGGTTTCCGTCGTGTGAGATGACCGCAGATAGCCCGCCATATTGACGAGAACATCCAGTTTTCCTGTTGTTGCCACAAAATCGGCAATCACCTGACGGATAGCAGATTCATCGGTGACTGAAGCCACCGCAGATTCCGCATTTCCGCCGTGATCGGCAGCGGCCTGTGCAAGCACCACGGTTTCTGCCAGCCCGGCTTCATTGCGATCCACGCCCAACACATGCCCACCTTCTGATGCCAGACGAACGACACAAGCACGTCCGATTCCTGAAGCAGAACCGGTCACGATGATGGTTTGCTGGGAAAAACGAGAGGCAGTGCTCATGGAAAGGCTCCGTAATGGTGTAAATTAATGTGAAACATTATCGTGAAACATTAACACGAACCATCATAAATCCTCACACCTCCCAATCTCCCATGCAGGAAAGTCATCCTCTACAACGACCCGAATCCGCTACCCATGCTGTGACTGCCCTTGCCGGATTGGCGGGATTTCTGTTGGCATTATTCCTGGTGCGATGGTTTCAGCCTCTGTTGGGGCGTGAAAATTTCGGTATCGTTTCCTCAGCCCTGTTTGTCATGGGAATGACAGCAGCCTCCATTTTCATGGTGGATTTGATCGGATTCAAGGTTCATTTGCGCCCTTCCACAGGGCTGGACTTTTCAAATGAACCGCCTCAGCCCTCATGGTCACGCAGCCTGCTCAAGTTTGCCGGATTGCTGGGCAGCCTTGGGTTTGTTGGGCTTCTGTACTGGCTATTGCCTGAATATCACGCGCCTTTTTATGATCGTTACTACACCCTGCTGAGGCTGATTTTGCCCGCATGGATATTGCTGGCACTACCTTATATCTACTTCATCGACCGCCATCAAAGCCAGCCCCGTGACGGCTACTGGAATATGGGCAAGCTGGTGACGCTGGACTGGCAAGCCATCGACCGTAGCATTTTGGGGCAGCATCTGCTGGGCTGGCTGGTCAAGGGATTCTTTTTGCCCTTGATGTTCACCTATCTGTGCAATGACCTGGCACGCTTTCTCGCTTACGACTTTTCTCAGCTCACGAGTTTTCAGTTCTGGTTCGATTTCCTGCACGACTTCTTCTATTTCATCGATGTCGGCCTGGTCTCCATGGGCTATCTGATGAGTTTGCGGCTGACGGATACGCATCTGCGATCGTCAGAACCCACCATGTTGGGCTGGGCAGTGGCGCTGGTCTGTTACGAACCCTTTTGGTCATTGATCGGCCGGCAATATCTGGCGTATGAAACCGATGTGAAATGGGGCGCGTGGCTATGGAACATGCCGGTACTTTATGGCATCTGGGGCGGCATCATCCTGCTCCTGACCGCCATTTACGTCTGGGCAACCATCATTTTCGGTGCGCGTTTCTCCAACCTCACCCATCGCGGCATCATCACCAACGGACCTTATCGCTACACCAAGCATCCCGCCTATGTTGCCAAAAACATTTCATGGTGGATGATTTCCATCCCCTTCATGGCCAGCGGCACGCCCGACGTGGCTTTGCGTCACTGCCTGCTCCTGCTGGGGCTGAATCTCATCTACGCCATGAGAGCCAAAACCGAAGAATGGCATCTATCGCGCGATCCAGACTATGTAGCTTACGCGCTCTGGATGGAGCAAAACGGACTATTCCGTTTCATCCACCACCTGCCGCTTGTGAAATATCTGGTCTATCGGCAAAACGCGGCAACGCCTCCGTGAGTAATATCAAAGAATCCTCTCTGTGAGTGACTTTGCTTACCCATAGAAGCACCACCCCGTCCGGCTTCGCCGGCCACCCCTCCGTAGAGGGGAATAAAAG
>CAYTHB010000006.1:0-26643 GCA_964437515.1 uncultured Sterolibacterium sp. | reverse complement strand
CACCACTCCGGTTCTGCGGGTTGCTCCTCCGTAGAGGGGAATAAAGGCACCACCCCGGCTCTTCGAGCCACCCCTCCACGGAGGGGAATAAAGGCACCACTCCGGTTCTGCGGGTTGCTCCTCCGTAGAGGGGAATAAAGGCACCACCCTGGCTCTTCGGGTCGCTCCTCCGTGGAGGGGAATAAAAGCATCACCCCGGCTCTTCGGGTCGCTCCTCCGTGGAGGGGAATAAAGGCATCACCCCGGCTCTTCGGGTCGCTCCTCCGTGGAGGGGAATAAAAGCACCACCCCGGCTCTTCGAGCCACCCCTCCACGGAGGGGAATTGGTGTGGGACTTCGAATAATCCCCGTTCTGCGAGCGGCTTTGGATAATTCCCCTCCTTGGAGGGGTGGCCGGCGAAGCCGGACGGGGTGGTGCTTTCGGCACCCCCGATTCTGAAACGACAGCTTTTGACAGTTTCAGCTCAATATTTGTCGCTATCATTTTGTTCGATATTTGCCCAGAAAGCCCCGAGCTTCTAAATGGCGAAAAACGGTACTTTGTCACGGTTTTGCGTATATATATGTATATAACCGAATGGGTAGAAATGGATTTCATAAAAGATGTTTTTTGACTATAATTTTCAATTACTTTGAGTATTCATCGGCTACAAGCACTTGAGCTACAGCTCTCAAGTGCTTCATAAATTCACTTTTGTCATCGAGGTATCCCATCATGGCCAAGAAAAACGCCCTTCGTTTTCGTGCAACTTCCCGTGCATTGGCATTGGAACCCCGTTTGCTGTTTGACGGCGCGGGTGCCGTTGCCGCTGTGCATGGCGCAGCGGATGTTTTCGATGCCTCGGAACGTACCCACCCATCTGGCGACACCATCGCGCGAGAAAGCAAACCTGAGACCGAAGTGCATCCGCATGAGCTGATGGAAAGACCGGGAAGTGCCGGAACCCTCGTCGTCATTGATGCGCGTGTGCCGAATATCCAGAGTCTCCTGCCACAACTGCCGCTGGATGCCACGGTGCGTGTCGTTCAGACGAATGAATCGGGTGTGAATGTCATTGGCAGCGAACTGGCGAAAGGCCGCTTTGAAGCCGTGCATATTTTGAGCCACGGCACACCCGGCAGTTTTGCGCTGGGGAACGACACCCTCAGCAATGAGAGCCTTGACATTTACAGCAGCGCACTACAAAGCTGGCAGCCGCATCTCACACGCGGTGCCGATATTCTGCTGTATGGCTGCGACGTGGCACAAGACGCGCAGGGCGAGCAGGGCGAACACTTCATCACCGAACTGGCACGCCTGACGCAAGCCGATATTGCGGCTTCCACCAACGCCACCGGTAATGCAGGGCAGGGTGGGGCAGGTGGAGACTGGGTGCTGGAGCGGCAGACAGGCTCTATCGAAGCCGGCGTGCTGGCATTTTCGGGATTTGATGGATTGCTGGCAGGGACGGATATTACCGATAGTGTCACGGTGACGCGTGTCACGGCGGAAGATACGCCGCTGGCGATTACGGGGATCACCATTACCGATGGCGATAGTCCGGCCAGCATGACTTTGCGTGTGCAGGCCAGCGGGGGTACATCTACATTGACGCTCGGTGGTACGACGGTTTCATCGGGTGCACTGGGGAGTGCGGATTTCACCATCAGTGGTTCCTTTAGTGCAATCAATACCGCTGTGGGGTCGTTGACCTATACACCCACTGCAAACCAGAACAGCTCGACGGCTGGTTTCACGCCTGGTATCACGCTGACGGCAACGGATGTGAGCAATGGCGGTAGCCAGAGCAAAGCCATCGCGCTTTCAGTCACTGCGTTCAATGACGCCCCTGATCTTTCCACGAAAGTCGATTTGCAGGCGGATGAAGGGGGCAGCAAGGCCTTTAGTCTGCAACAGCTTGCAACGACGGCGAATGCCTTGGACGTGGACATCCAGACCGGACAGCAGCAATTGGTGCAGCAGATGGTTCAGGTCAAAACACTGCCGGCCGATGGTGTGCTGACTTATAAAGGCGGGCCGGTTCTTGTCGATACGGTGGTTCCTGTTTCTGATTTGGGCAACCTCGTGTATACCCATACCGCAGGTGATTTGTCGGCACCCAAGACCGTCAGCTTTGATGTTGCCGTGAGTGACGGTGGTGGGGGCGTGACCACGGGGACGCTGAATATCGTCATCAATCCCAAGAATGTGGCTCCAGCCATTACGGGGGATATCAGTCTTTATGAGGGGCAATCCAAGGCCATCGCGCCCACCATCGATCTGGGTGATGCGGCGGATACCCTGGCGAACTCCACGATCACTATCAGTAATTTGGTGACGGGTGGTCAAGGCGATTTCTTCATCGATACCAATGGTAATGGTGTCATGGATGGGGGCGAAGCCTTTGCGGGTGGAGTGGTGAGTGCAACCCAGTTGAGTCAGTTCAAATTCATACAGAACGGGTATGAGCCCAATACACCAGGCGCGGTTTCACCTGCTTACAAGATCACGGTGGAGGATTTTGGCGGCAGAACGGATGGGACGGGCACCAAGCTGACGACTGACAAGGTCATTACGCTGAACATCCTGCCCAATAATGACCAGCCGGTGCTGGATCACAATCTTCATGGCGATGCAGGACATGCGCTGGAGGTGGATGAACGAAGCACTACCACGATTACCCATGCCATGTTGCAGGTGACGGATCGTGATCTCGATCCGTCGAATCCTTCTCAGTTGTGGCCGATCGCCAGCCTTGTCTATACGGTGGAGTCTCCCCCCACACACGGACAGTTACTGCTGGAGGTGATGACGGGTGTATGGAAGAGCTTGGGTTCGGGTGGGCGATTCACACAGGCCGATATCGATGGTGGCAAGCTCAAGTATTACCAGAGCGAGGATATTTCGGGTGTTTCCCGGATTCCGGAAAAATTCACATTTACCGTGCGGGATTCGGCGTTTGGTTACGAGCTTCCCACACCCGACAATCTGGGGCCTATCGTGCCGGGTGCGGTGCGTGAAGGAGATGTGGCGACGGGTGCCATCAAGACCTTGGAGTTTCATCTGAGTCTTTTGCCGGTCGATGGATCAGGGGGAGGGTCGTCGCCGACTTATGACGCGATCAGCTATGACTTTGACAAGCTGGGTTATAACTTCAATGGTCTGGCGAGTGGCTGGACAGAAGGTAATGTCGGGAATTCGGGGGTCATTACCCAGACCATGCTGGAGTACCGGATTACGCGCACCATCGGTGGGCAGGCCGTCTTGCTGCCTGCAGCGGAAACGGTGTACACCATGACGAGCCTGCCGACGGATGGGGTCGTTCAGCGTGATGTGGGTGGGGGTAGCTGGCAGACCTTGGGGATCAATGCCAACTTCACCCAGGCGGATATCAATGGCGGAAAGCTCCGCTTCCTTCATGATGGCAAGGAAGATTTCATCAACAGTTTTGGTTTCAAGGTTTCGGACGGCACTGATGCCGGCAGCCAGGATGCCATCTTCAGGATCAATGTGGCTCCCGTGAATGATCGCCCCACAGGGAGCGGTGGTTCGGTGAATGTGAAGGAAGGCAACGGCGAAATCGTGCGGCTGGATGGTTCGGCGCTGGGCATGAGCGATGCGGATGGCTGTACGGATAACGAAGCGGATGCCCGCAATACGACAGGGAATGTCTTGTGGAACGATGCCGGACTTGAAAACAAGCTCTGGTTCAAGATCGAGACCGGCCCGACAACCAATGGCGGTGCGGGAGATGTGCATGGCAAGATTCAATATTGGAATGGCACGGCATGGACGGATATCACGCCGGGAGCAGAGCTTTGGCTTCCTAAGGACATCTTGACCGCGACGGCAGATGGTGCCACTTCCGGGCTACGTTATGTGCATGACGGCAGCGAGCCTTTGGCGTATGTGGGCGGGGGGAAGCTGACATTCACGTACAAGATTCGTGATGACCTGCCCGCTCCGGGCACGGCTTTCGATACGAATGTGACGACCCCCGTGGATTCGGGAAATGATCAGAGCCATGTCAGCACGGCGGTTTCGGCGGTCATTGGCGTCATTCCGGTCAATAGCGCGCCGCTCATCGCTGCCAAACCTTCGGATGCCGATCCTGATATCACCGCTATCGGCACCATTAGTGGCGGCGGTGCGCTGGTCGGCAAGAATGAAATTCTGGTGGATGCCCCAGAGGGTGGAACCACGACCATTACCAATGCTTATCTGACGGCAGTGGATTCCGACAATACGACCGTGCAGCGTCAGTTCCGTGTGACGCAAATGACGACGCTGGGGGTCTTGCAACTGAACGGAAAATCCTTGGGCGTGGGTTCCACTTTTACGCAGGATGATATTGACAACAATCGGGTGGCATACAAGCACAATGGCGACGAAGTCGGTGCGCAGACGACCGATGCGTATGGCAGCTATCACGACAAGTTCCTGTTTGTCGTGAATGATGGCGTGCTTGAAACAGGCAGCAAGGCTTTTCTCATCACGCTGGATTCACGCAATGACCTGCCCACCGTGACCGTACCGGGTGGCCGGGTGGATGTCTTTGCCAATGGTGCTGGCACCGTGGCCGTTACGGGGGTTTCTGTCGATGATCCGGATCTGGTCAGCATCATTGCAGGCAAGGAGGAAGATTTTCTGCGGGTGGAAGTGGATGTGCTGGATGGTAGCAACAATCCGGTGGCGGGCGGAAAACTGAATTACACCGGCACGGACCCCAGTAATGATCGGGCTTATGTCTCTGGCAAGGATACGAACCATCTGGTCATTCAAGGCACCAAGGCACAGGTCAATGCGGCACTCGCCACGCTGAATGTGGCGTTTAGCAGCGATGAAGATAGCACCGCCGACAAGATTCGGGTGACGGTGGATGACCGGCTGTATAAAAGTGATGGTTCCCTTGAAACAGGCTTCGGTAATCCCGGTGCCAATGGCGGTATCAACACCACACTCAATACGGATGGCAGCACGATCGATGCGACCCACAATCGCATCAGCAAGGACATCGCGCTGGCCGCATCCAACCTCAACGACATGCCTTCCATTACCAATGGCACCACATATTCGGTCAATGAGGATGCCAGTGTCACGCTTTCCGGATTTACCTTGAGCGACGTGGACAGCTTTGACAAGAACGTGACCGTCAAGCTTGAGCTGTACAGTGACAATGGTCGCACCACGCTGGCGAATGCTGGCATCGAAGGCAAGCTGACTTATTCGGGCTTGTCCAATGTCTCGGCCAGTGGCAATAACACCAATACCGTGACGCTGACAGGGACGATGGCGAATGTGCAGACGGCACTCAACCAGATCAAGTTTGCAGGAGCCCCGGATTACAACGGCTCGGGCGTGGGTAACGGCACTTTGTATCTGAAAACGACCTTTACTGATTTTGGTCATGCTGATGTGTCCGCTGGCAATTCTGTCACCGTGAATAACGACATCACGATCGTTCCAGTCAATGATGCGCCGGTGCTGACGGTACCCGCGACCCAGACCATGTCTTCGGGAACTTATATTGATGTTACTGCGGGTTTTAATGTCCAGGATACCAAGGACATCAGCCAGGGAGCGAATGACTACATTGAAGTGAAGCTGGAAGCACTGGATGATGCCTCGCCTTATGGCACGCTTCACATAGTGACACTGGGAGGTGCGACCGTTACAGATGATGGAACCAGTACGATCGTCGTCAAGGGTACGAATGCGGCAGTGAGCAGCGCGCTGAACACGCTGCGTTATACGCCAACTAATACCAACGCAGACAAAAATGTCACCATCAAGGTGACGGCCGACGATCGCAACCCGAGCGACAGCAATCAGGGCAACGGCAAGGAAGGGATCGGTGACGACGGAAACAACACGGATATCAAATCATTCACCATCACCGTTTCGGGGGTCAATGATCCTCCCGTCGTGACGGTGCCTGTACCGGTGACTGTGGCAGAAGACAGCAGTAATACGGTCATTTCGGGTATCTCCTATGCAGATCCTGACGATTTTGGTCATGTGCAACGGATCACGGTGAGTGTGTCTCATGGCAAGCTCGACTTCGGGACGAAAACGGGCTTGACCGTTACCGCAGGGGCGTATGCCAGCGGGACAGTCACTATCGATGGCACCAAGGCTAATCTCAATGCTGCACTGGCGACCTTGAAGTACACCCCGAATGCGGATTATCACGGTAACGATACCTTGACGGTGACTGCCGATGACCGTGGATTTGTTGGAACAGGCGGCATCAAGACCGATACGAAGACAGTGGCCATTACGGTCACGCCGGTCAATGACCGTCCCGTGGCGACCACGGATGTCACCCTGTCGGCCATCAATGAAGACACGACCAATCCATCAGGCAGTGCTTTTTCCGGATTGGGTTTTGGCTACACGGATGCCACAGACAATCAGACAGGAAATGGCGGTAACGATACCTCCACAGCCTTTAGTTATCTGGCAATCACCGGCAATGCCGCGACGGCGGCTCAAGGAACATGGCAGGTATCCAAGGATGGTGGGACGACATGGATCAGCATCCCGACTAGCGGTTTGAGTAATAGCGCAGCACTCGTATTCAGTTCGGCGGATCAGGTTCGCTTTGTTCCCACAGCAGATTTCAATGGTACGCCGGGGAAACTGACGGTACGTCTGGCGGATAACGACAAAGCCTTGACGACCAGCACCAACAATACCGACAAAAAAGACCTGACGTTGGTTGCGAACGGAAATCTCAGTGTGGCGACGGGCTCATGGAATGCCGTCGATCGCACGATTGGCATCAGTATTACGGCGGTGAATGATGCACCGACCAAGACGGGGGGCGATCCTAGCATCAGTGTGAATGAAGATGATGCTAACCCCGCTGGTCAGACGGTGTCTGCCCTGTTTGGCAGCAAATTCTCGGATGCGAAGGATCAGGTCACGGGCGGTTCCAGTGCCAACACGTTTGCCGGGGTGGCCATTACCAGCCGCGCAACGGACAAGGGTGTTTGGGAATACAAGGTTGGGGCAGGTGCGTGGACGGCGGTACCTTCGGATGTGGCGAGCAATAACGCCTTTGTGCTTGCCGCGACAGATTCCCTGCGTTTCCGTTCCACGACGAGCGATTACAACGGTACACCGACGGACAGCCTGATTGTCCGACTGATTGATAATTCATCGGGTGCGGTGACCTCGGGCAATCGGCCAGATCTTTCAGGCGCGGGTTCGGGTGGAACGACTCAATACAGCGACAGCAGCAATGCCGTGACCCTGACGGCTGTTGTCAACCCGCAAAACGATGCCCCCACATTGACGGCTGATGGTGGCAAGACCAGCGGCATCGCAGTGAGCGTGACGGAAACCGCTGGCGTGACAGGAAATGCGGATGCCTTCAGTGTGTCACTGCTGACCGGGGTGGCTGTGGGGGATGTGGATCTGACGACCACATCGGCACTGTCCTCAACCGTTTTCGGTGCAGGCTCCATTACGGTGACGCTCACGGACAAGATTGCCAAAGACATCCTGACGGTCAATGGCGGGCTTTCAGGGATTCAGAGTGTGACGGCCTATGATGCGGGCACAGGCAAGCTGGTCATCAATCTCAAGAACACAGCGACCCTCACCGAAGTTAAAAACATACTTGAGGCCGTCAAATACGCGCATCAGAGTGATGACCCGACCGACATAAAATCCGGAACGGCAAAACCAACCCGTAATTTCACGGTCGTGTTGTCGGATGGCAATAATGTTCAGGCGGGGGGTAATGCCGGTGGGCCTACTGCATTGACGGCAACGGTTTCGGGGACAGTGACCATCACCCCGGACAACGATCCACCCGTGGCGACCAACAATACCAATAGCGTGACGGAGGATGCCAATACGCCGGCGAATGGCAATGTCATGACGGACAATAACGGCTTCGGTCTGGATAGCGATCCGGATACCCCCACGAACCAGTTGTCCGTCACCCAGATTCAGCCGACGGGCGGGGGGGTGACAGGGGTGACTGTCGCAGGTGTGACGGTAACAGGCAAGTATGGCAGCCTGCTCATCAAGGATGATGGCAGCTATACCTATACGCTGGATGACAGCAATCCGACAGTCAATGCCTTGTCCAATGGGCAGACGCTGACGGATGAAGTGTTTACCTATACGCTGTCGGATGGCAGCAAGACGGCAACGGCGACGCTGACCATCACCATCAATGGTCATACCGATGGCGCACCGTTGATTACTCCGGTCGATGGTAATGCGGGGGCAACCGGGCAGGCGACGGTGTACGAAAAAGGACTGACTTCGGTCGCCGATACCTCCGAAGTCACCACAGGCACGATTACCGTCAAGGCGCCCGATGGCTTGAAGAATGTCACTATAGAAGGAACGACATTCACCTCAGCGCAATTGCAGGGCTTTACACCGAGTTCGCCCTCGGCAGGTATCGATACCGGCGAAGGCACGCTCGTTATTACGGGGTATTCAGGAAATCCGGTGAGCGTGGGCGGGGCGACGATCAATTACACCTATACCCTCAAGTCGGCACAGAACCAGCCCGGTCTGACGGAATCCACAGATACCATTTCATTGAAGGTCAGGGATGTGAATGATGTGGAAGGAACGGGCACACTGACGGTCGGCATCATCGACGATACTCCTACGGCAGCCGCCGATACCGGTGCCGTGAATGAAAACCAGACGCTCACGGTCAATGCCGCTGACGGTGTTCTGAAGAATGACACTTCAGGTGCCGATGGCTGGGCTGTCGGAGGTGGCGTGGTGGGTGTGGTGAAAGGCAATGGCGGTACACCCGTGACAGGTGTGGGCAGTGCCATTGCAGGTGATTACGGCAAGCTGTGGCTGGCGGCCGATGGCAGCTACAGCTATGTGGCAGACCCGATGGGGGGCGGTGCGCCCCCGACGACCACGGATGTCTTTACCTACACGGTGAAGGATAGTGACGGCGACCTTGTCACCTCGACACTGACCATCACCATCACTAACAACCAGCCGCCGGTGCCGCATGACGACACGCGTACCACGCCGGAAGATACGCCAGTCAGTGGCAATGTCATCAAGAATGGCGGTGCGGGTGATGTGGCGGATACCGATCCTGAAAACGATACTCTGACGCTGACCAAAGTAAGCATCAGTGGTGTGAATACCGCCGTGCCGGGCGATGGCAGCAAGGTCACGGTGACCATTGCAGGCAAGGGAACGCTGGAAATCGACAAGACGGGGGCTTATACCTTTACGCCAGTCGCCGACTGGAACGGTACGGTGCCCAATATTACTTATACGGTGACCGATGGCCATAACGAACGCACGGCAGATCTGAAGATTACGGTGACGCCGGTCGTGGATATTGCGGATGATGCGACCTCCACGCCGATTGGAACGCCCAAGACCATCAGTGTGCTGAATAATGACAGCTTCGAAAACGGCGATGCAGCAGTCACGGCGGTGACGCAGGGAACGCATGGCACGGTGACGATTGATCCGGATACCAAACGCGTCATCTATACGCCGGATTCGGGCTTTACGGGACGTGATACCTTCACCTACACCGTGACCAGTGGTGGCGTGACGGAAACCGCGACGGTGACCATCGATGTGTATGTCCCCAATGCCACGCCGACTGCCCGTCCGGATAGCTACAGCACGACATCGACGACACCGGTCTCGGGGAGTCTGGGAAGCAATGATTTCCTGGGGGATGGCACGGCAGCACAACACACCTGGAGCAAGAGCAGCGATCCGTCTCATGGCACGGTGACCGTGCATCCGGACGGCACGTTTACCTATACGCCTAATGCCGGCTTTGGCGGTACGGATAGTTTTACTTACACGCTGAAAGATGTGGATGGCGACACGAGTACGGCTACTGTCACCATCACGGTCAATGATGTCCCCATCGCACGACCGGATAGTGCAAGCACGCAGAAAGACACGCCGGTCAGCGGTAGTTTGTCGAGCAATGACACGCCCTCGGGTGACGGTGGCAACGTCTGGAGCAAGACCAGCGACCCATCGCATGGCACGGTCGTGGTGAATCCGGATGGCAGCTATACCTACACGCCGACGCTGGGTTACGTTGGAACGGATAGCTTTACCTACACCGTGACGGATGCCAATGGCGATACCAGTACGGCGACGGTGACGATCAATGTGACGGCACCTGTCACACCGCCGGTGGAGCCGCCGGTGACGCCTCCCGTTGAGCCTCCTGTGGTTCCGCCGGTGACACCCCCTGTGGAGCCTCCGGTGACACCACCGGTCACCCCGCCAGTGACCCCGCCAGTGACCCCGCCGGTCGAGCCTCCCGTCACGCCACCCGTGACTCCGCCTGTCACACCGCCGGTGGAGCCTCCCGTAACCCCGCCGGTGACTCCTCCGGTAATACCTCCGGTTGTCCCACCCGTAGAACCTCCTGTGATTCCACCGGTGACTCCGCCGGTGGTTCCGCCGATGCCTCCGGTTATCTCTGAGGTGAATAGCAATCCCCCGACACCCGCACCGACCTTGATCGATGCGGGAGAGGGTATGCATCCGGTGCCTGATGTGCAGATCAACAAGCCGAGTCCTCTGGATCAAAGCCCGGTGGCAGGGTATCAGGGGCCCAACGAGTTCGGGGATCGTTTCAATATCGTGCATCAGATGCAGCTCCCTTTGCATCCCATCATTTTCGTTACTCCCGAAGTGATGAATTCGCAACAGGAGCGTGCTCTGGATGACTTCCGTGGTCTGGGTAATCCCCGGATGGCTTCCATGGGCGATGTTTCGTTGCGATCTCTGGCAGCAGGGCTAGGCATGGATCCCTCACTCTTTGTCACCCATGCCGTGCGGGATTCGCAGCGTAACGCGGGCATTCTTGATGACATGGTGGAAGGGCGTCATGGCAGGATCAATCTGACGAGTGACAACACCTTGCCTGACCATGGTCTGTTCCATGAAAAATTGCTGGAGTTGAAGCATCAGAAAACCGACCATAAAGTGGATCAAGCGGATAAAGATGGCGCAGCTAAAGACGGCAAGGGTAGTGACACGCGTCATCAGCGTAACCCGCAGCGTGGCGCGAATGCAGTGCAACCTTTGGCAGTCAAGGTCGCACCTTCTTTCTCGGAGCAGTTGCGCGCCGGCGTCCATCATTTGCCAATTTCACGCGGAGGACGTGCTGCATGATGTGGCGCATGATCCTGCTTGAGAATGGAATAGGGTGATTCTGAAAATGCAGCAGTGTTTTGTTATGCCTCATGCGGCTATTGATTCCTCCCCCTCTCTCCCGGCCTCTCTCCCACAAGGGGAGAGAGGAGAGACAAGCCACTTCCCTCTCCCCTTGTGGGATCCGCAGCGACTTGCCCGCTTGCGGGCGTAGTCGATGGGAGAGTTGATGCACCAGAGGGATCGAGGGAGAGGGGGGCGTTAAAACTTACTCACCCTTCAACCAGATTTCGTTGTTTCACGCTAACTTTATTGATTGAAAACTTAGGAAAACTCCATGAAAAAAACATGCTCCCTTTTCCCCGTACTTCTATTGCGCTGGCGTCTTGCTGTGCTGTGTTGCTGACCGCTTGCGGCTCGCTTTCCCCGGTGCGTTTTGAACAGAAGGAAATACAGGAACGTGTACAGCAGGATCGTTTGCAGATGTATGCTGATCAGGAGCCGATTGCTGCACCTATTACGTTTCATGATGCTGCTGCGCGGGCATTGAAGTACAACCTCGATTACAAGCTGAAGCTGATGGAAGATGCGTTGGCGAGTAGTCTGTATGACGTTTCTAAATATGAAATGTTGCCGCGTGTGGTGGCGGGTGCGGGTTACGCCTGGCGCAATAATGACTCGGGAGGAACATCCATCGGCATCGAGGATGGTCAGGTTTCCTTGCGCCCTTCCACGTCGCAAGAGCGTAATCGCACCTTGTCGAATCTGACGTTTTCGTGGAGCGCATTGGATTTTGGGGTTTCCTATTACCGCGCCCAGCAAAAGGCGGATCAGGTCTTGATGGCGGAAGAGCGTCGGCGCAAGGTGGTTCAGAATGTCTTGCAGGATGTGCGTAATAGCTACTGGCGCGCGCTGGGAGCACAGAAGCTGATTGGTCGGGTGGATGCACTGATTGAGCGTGTGAATAAAGCACTGGAGCACGCCAAAAAGGTGGAGAAAGAAGGCTTGATGCCGCGCCAGCAGATTCTGTCGTATCAACGTGCGTTGCTGGATGCGGTTAATCTTTTGACCTTGCGTCGTCAGGATCTGGAACTGGCGCGTGCCGAACTCTCGGCATTGATGTCGATACAGCCCGGCAAGCCTTATGTGCTGGCCGATGAGAGTGAAACAGTTTTGCCGCCGGTACCTGCCAATATTGATGAGCTTGAGCAGATGGCTTTGGAACATCGTCCTGAAATCATGGAGGAGTGGTATCGCAAACGTGTGACGGAAAACGATATCAAGGTCGCCAAAACCCTGCTCTGGCCGAATCTGAGTCTGGATGCCGGTCTGCAATATGACTCGAACAAGTACAACTACAACAGCCACTGGACGGATGTGGGGCTGCGCTTGTCATGGAATATTCTCAAACTCACGCAATATCCTTCACTGGACAAGGCTTACGAGAATCAGAACAAGACGGATGACATGCGACGCATGGCTCTGTCGATGGCGGTGTTGACGCAGGTGCGCGTTGGTGTGCAGCGTTATGGCTTGTCGCTGGCGGAGTTGAAATTTGCCGATGAAAGCCTGCGGGTGGATCAGCAGTTGTATAACTTTGCTCAGGCCGCGCAGCAAACCCAGTTTGATTCTGAACTGGAAGTCATCCGTGCTTCGGCACGTCTGTTGCTGGCGGAATATCAGCGTTATGCCTCGTATTCCAACGCTCAGGCGGCTTGGGGGCGTATCTATAATTCCGTTGGTCTGGATGTGTTGCCTGAAACCATTGATAAAAACGATGTGAAGACGCTCTCAGCGGCGATGCAGAAAAACATGCAGCAGTGGCAGAGTGTGGTCTTCAAAACGGCACAATGATTCTGAAAAGGTGATGTTGATGAGTTTTGCAATGTACTTGGGACGGCGACTCATCGTAGGCGCTGGCTTTTTGGTAACAGGGCTGGGGGTGTTTGCACAGCCCGTTCCCCCAGTCTCCTCCGTCTCCCCCACAGCGAGTGCGCGTCCCGTGCCATCTTCAAGCACAGTGAATGTCGGCACGGGGATCGTGGCAAAATCTTCATCGCCTTCATCAACATCAGAAGACACGAATGTCATTCGTGTGCTGTTGAGCCCCGATCTTGAAACGACACTGGTTGCGCAAATGGTCGGACGTATTTCCAGCTTGAATGCACAGTTGGGGATGCGTGTGGAGAAAGGTCGGTCGCTGGTGAGCTTTGATTGCAGCGAACTTTCTGCACGACTCAATATGGCACAAGCCGAATATGCTTCGGCAAAAGAAACACTGGATGCAAAAGAGCGTCTGCGCAAGCTGGATGCGGCAGGGGATGTCGAGGTGTCTTTGGCGAAAGCGGGAACAGACAAGGCACATGCAGCCATTGCGGTTTCACGCGCGCAGTTGTCGCAATGCCGAGTAACCGCGCCCTTTACTGGGCGTGTGGTGAAGGTGTATGTCAAGCCGCATCAGGGTGTGAATGTGGGCGCCCCGCTGGTGGATCTGATTAGTGACGGGCCTTTGAAGTTGCGTCTGAATGTCCCTTCGCGCTGGTTGCGGCAGTTGAAGGAGGGTACGGATTTTGATGTAACGATTACGGAAACCGGTCGAAGCTATCCGGCACAAGTCACTCTCATCAATGCGCGGGTCGATGCCGTGGCACAAACCATCGAGCTGGAAGCGCGCATGAAGAAGGCAGAACCCGATCTGCTGGCGGGCATGAGCGGTGTGGCACATTTCCGTATGAATCCTTGATTTTCTGCTTGTCTCCTTGTCTTTCACACGCCTGACATGAGCCTTCAAGAAGCCCTGTCTGCCTTTACGCTTGATCTTGAGCGACGGGCGCGTGCGGCGGAAACCCTGACTGAGCTGACGTTCAGCATGGCGAATGATGCCCATGCGGCACTGCATTTTCGTCAGGCTTTGGTGATGGATGAAAAAAGCCGTGTGATGGCGGTTTCCGGTCTGGTCAAGCTGGGGGAAGATAGCCCCTATCTGCTCTGGCTCAAGCGCGCCTGGCCTTGGGTGGCAGAAAAACTCTTGGAGCAGAGAGCGGGTGATGGAGGCTGGTTTGCACCGACACCAGAGGAACTGGCGGTGGCACCAGCCGATGTTGCCGAAGGCTGGCAGGAGTGGTGGCCGACGGGGGTCTGGGCAATTCCGCTAAAACGACGCTCCGGTGAGATTCTGGGCTGGTGTGCTTTTTTGCTGGATCAGCCACCACCCGAGCCGGTGGCCGAGGCACTCGTGCGTGTCGGGCAGAGCTGGGCGTATGCGTGGGAATCTTTTGCAGGCAAGCCGCGCTTGGGTTTGCGGGCACGCTGGCAAGGTTTGACGCGGCGACAGCGACGATTTGTGTTGGCAGGCGGGGTGATTTTCCTGCTTTTACCTGTACGTCAAACCGCATTGGCACCCGCCGAAATCGTGCCGGTCGATGCCATGGCAATGACGGCGGCGCTGGATGGCGTGGTGAAAACTGTTTTTGTGCGCCCCAATCAGGAGGTGAAAGCGGGCACACCGCTTTTTACGCTGGATGATACGACGCTACGCAACCGTCTGGATGTCGCGCAGAAGTCTGTGGAAGTGGCCGATGCGGAATTGCAGACGGCGACACAGCTTTCTTTCGATGATGCAAAAAACAAGGCAGAGCTTGCGGCATTGACCGGACGTGCTCGCGAAAAGCGGGCGGAATTGGCAGCGGTACAGGCGCAACTGAATCGCATCGTGGCATTGGCACCTTATGATGGGGTGGCGGTGTTTTCTGATCCGGATGAATGGCAGGGGCGGCCTGTCGTGACGGGTGAACGTATCATGCTGCTGGCTAATCCCGACAAGCCGGGCATGTTGATTCACCTACCGGTGGCCGATGCCATTACGCTGAATGTGGGCGAGTCGGTCAAACTTTTTCTGACCGTGCATCCTTTGAGCCCTTTATCAGGAACACTGACTGAAACCAGTTATCAGGCAGAAATTGATGGCGATGGCATTGCCAGTTACCGGCTGCGAGCCAGTATCGACGGCAAGGATGAGAATGCCCGTATCGGATTGCGTGGAACGGCCAAGTTGTATGGGAACTGGGTGGTGCTGAGCTATTACGTTTTACGCCGCCCGCTGGCACGTTTGCGTGAGTGGAGCGGCTGGTAGCATGAGGAAGGAAAAGCGGTCATGTCGCCTGCAACTGCAATGATGTCCGAGGCGGACGCTGAAACCTTTCCACCCTTACGACAGGATTTGCGCCTGCATCCTTCCGGCGCTGATAAAGATGGCGCGCCTTCCTGGGCGATACAGGACCCGGTCAATAACACTTTTTTTCGTATCGGCTGGCTGGAATACGAATGTCTGTTGCGCTGGACGGGGCAACCCGAAAGCATGGCGGCTGAAATCGAAGCGCATACGCCGTTGACGGTGGATGCCGAGCAAGTCGCGGCCTTTGGTCGTTTTCTGGAGCATCATCAGCTTTTGCTCCCCACGGCAAAAACGCGTCAACGGATGCAGCAGGCAGCAAATGAGCCGGGATGGCGACATTGGCGCTGGTGGCTGCACCATTATCTGTTCATCCGTGTGCCGATCATTCGGCCACAGCGGTTTCTGGCATGGTTGTCGCCGCGCGTATCTTGGCTGTTCACACCGTGGGCATTCGCCCTGTTTGCCTTTGCCACGCTGCTCGGGCTGTTTTTAACCGCGCGGCAATGGGAAACCTTTACGCATAGCATCATGGACAGCCTCACCCCGTCGGGTTTCGTGGGCTTCATGCTGGCACTGGTCGTTTCAAAAACCTTGCATGAGCTGGGACATGCCGTGGTTGCTACGCGTCTGGGTGTTCGTGTGGCACACATGGGCGTGGCTTTGCTGGTGATGTGGCCGATGTTGTACACCGATACCGGAGAGTCCTGGCGGCTGCGCTCGCATCGGCAACGATTGGCGATTTCAGCCGCAGGCATCATGGTGGAGCTGGGGCTGGCAGGCTTGGCAACGCTGGCGTGGGCTTTGCTGGATGATGGCTCATTATTATTGCGTCAATCTGCACTCTATCTAGCCACCACGGGCTGGGTTATGTCGCTCGCGCTGAACCTCAGCCCTTTCATGCGCTTTGATGGTTATTTCATCCTGTCCGATTTGATTGACTTTCCCAATCTGCACGAAAGGTCAGGGGCGTTGGCACGCACTTGGTTACGTCGTCATTTATTGGGCTTGCCCGATGCGTGGCCGGAAGCCTTGCCGAGCGCGCAACGTCGGATGCTGATTGCTTTCGCGCTATCGACGTGGCTCTATCGCTTTGTTGTTTTTCTCGGGATTGCTTGGATGGTCTATGCCTTTTTCTTCAAGGCACTGGGAATTTTTTTGATGATGGTTGAAGTGGTCTGGTTCATTGCCCGACCGGCATGGATGGAGCTGGCTGTGTGGAAAAAACGTTGGGCAGAGGTGAAGATGTCACGTCGCTGGAAACTCTATGGCTTGTTGGCATTGCTTTTGTGCCTGTTGCTGATGCCGTGGCGATTCTCGGTCAATACTTATGGCGTGCTTTATGCCGAACGGCAACAGCGGGTCTTTGCGCCCTTTCCTGCCATGTTGTCTGAGTTGCATCCGGCGGGTCATGTGACGGCGGGAACAATCCTCGCCCGTTGGGTCACCCCTGATCTGGATGCGCGTCAAAAACAGGCTGAAGCGGGGGCAGAGGCCATCGAGCATCAGCTCTCGGGCTTGCTGGCGAAGCGCGAAGGCATCGATCAGCAAATGGCTTTGACGCAAAAACTGGATGAGCGTCAGACAGAAGTTCGTGGCGCGCGTGAAGAGCAGGAAAGGCTGGCGATACGCGCGGAATTCGATGGGCAATGGCGCGATGTGTCGGGGCAATTGCGCCCGGGTGTCTGGCTGGGGGTGCGCGAACCGTTGGGCGTACTCATGGATCCTACGAGCTGGAGGGTGGATGCGTATGTGGATCAACACCAGATTGATCGTATTTCGATCGGCGCACAAGCCCATTTTTTGCCCCAAGGCAGCGTGACCGCGTTATCAGGTGAAGTCGTCGATATCGATACCACCCGCACGCAACGCTTGCCCTATGAGATGTTGGCGAGTCATTACGGCGGGGCTTTTACCACTCATGCCAACGCTTCCTCTGCAAATTCTCGTGCAGGTGGCCGAGAAGCTATCCCTGTCGAGGCACTGTATCGCGTTCGGATTAAATTGAAATCCGAAGATCGTCTTGAACGTATGCAGGAAATGCGCGGCCAGGTGCGCATCGAAGGGAGGCCACGCAGCTTGCTGTGGGATGGTGCAAAGGGGACGATTGCGACTTTGATTCGAGAGAGTGGATTTTGAAGGCTGAATAACTGCTCAACTCGTTTCAGGATTCAACGAGATACCTCAGTTGGCGTTGGTGTTTGATCGCCAGTAGCACCACATCAGTTTCGGAATGAGCGTAAAGAATGACGCATTGGTATTGGCCGACGATGTACTCGCGTAGCGAAGGCAATCCGGCTTGTTTGGCGAGTTGCAAAACGGTGTTGGCTTTTATCGTAGCCTGCGCAGATTTTGCAGATAGAAAACGTGCTGACCGACCGCTGGCTGGAGACCAGGCCAGGAGGGCGACCATCTCCCGGAGCTCAGTCTTCAGCTTGCTGAGCCGTGACTCTGCGTTGTCTGCATCTTGAACCCGAAAGAACTGATGAGCCGCATCCAGATTGGCAAGAAAGTTCGGTGCAGCTTCGATCTTGGCGTGTCGGGGTAAAGCCATGGTTTCAGGGCAGGGCTTTCATTAGATCGGCGTTCGATACCCGATGCCCGGCCAAAACTTCACGCAGACTCGCTTCAGCTTCCGCCAGCAACACAAGGCCGGCGTGTTCTTCTTCAAGAGCATGGTAGTAATCGAGCTTCTTCGCATCGACCAAGGCAACGTAAGCTGCTCCGTTCTTGGTCAGCAGTTTTTCAGCACCGGATACCACATCATCAGCCAACTCGGTCAGGCGAGCGCGTGCTTCGCTGATTGGCACAATATCTTGGGCGGTGAAGCTCATGGCGGCATCCTTTACTAAATACATTAACGTTTAGTGTATCAAGCCTTTTTCCTAAATTTTTACTTTGTTGAGAAATTTAGGATAAATTTCAATTTCTTTCTCTCGGATAGTTCCCATGAAAACTCCTGCCTTGCAGCGTGTGCGGTGTTTGTTTTTGAGCGTTTTGCTATGCATTGGTGTTTCGGTGAATGCAGCCACAGATGTCGGTGTCAACAAAAATACGACCCTACCCCGATTGAATCAATTTACACCCCAGGGAGAGACCTTGCAGGTGCAGCAGGCGCGTGTGCAGTTTGTGGAGCCGATGCGTCCGCTGGGGGATCTTTCTGGTGCTGCGCCGATGAGCTTTAGTTGTCAGGGGCTGGGGGAGGTGACGGCGCAGGCACGCTGGCTGGATGAGCGAACCTGGGCGGTGGATTTCAGTGAGCGATTACCTGCGGGTGTACGCTGTGAGTTCAAACCGGTGGCGGGGCTGCTGGATGCAGCAGGGAAAGTCGTGACGCTGGAGGCTGTCTATCACTTCAATACGGGCGGGCCGCGGGTGCGTGAAGTGACGGTGCTGGGGGGCGATAGTCAGAATATCGACGAAGATGCTTTATTTATCGTGCAGGCCGCGGGCGATCTCGATTTCGCTTCGGTTGAACAGAAAGCGGTGTGCGTGGCCGATGGCATTGTTGAGAATATTCCCATCAAGCTGCTGTCGGTGGCGGAACAAAAGCAGCTGGCTGAACGGGCGCGACGTGATGATCTGCGGCCTCAGCCGCGTCAGGTGATGTTTCATTGTGCGCGGCGATTGCCCAGTGGTGCGCGGGTGCGCCTGCATTGGACGGAGGGCATACGCGGCAGTACAGGTTTGCTGACGACGGCAAAATCGGCTTCGTGGCATGCGTTCAAGGTACGGGGTGAATTTAGTGTGACGGCGCATTGTCAGCGTGAAAATGCGCGTGCGGATTGCCATCCCTTGACGCCGATTTCACTCAACTTCAGCGCGCCGGTGATGCGTGCGGATGCTGAAAAAATCCGCCTGGTGAGTGCCAAAGGGCGCGAGTGGAAACCGAAGTTTTCTGCGGCGCAGGCCATGGAGGGTGATGGCGATGGCAGTGGCGGCTCGTTTGTTGACTATGTGAGCTTTCAAGCCCCGTTTCCACCGCAAGCCGAACTGCATCTCAAGCTGCCTGCGCGTCTTCGTGATGATGCCGGTCGCCCGCTGGCGCATCGAGAGCGGCTGGCGGCATTGCTGCTGAAAACGGCGGATTACCCGCCATTGCTCAAGTTTGCTGCGAATTTTGGGATTGTGGAATACAAGGCCGGTGGGGTGTTGCCGGTCACTTTGCGTAATCTGGATACCTTGTCTGCAGAAGCCGGTGTTGGATTGAAAACGCTGGATGGCACGCCGCCGGGTACGGCAGCACGCGTGCGCGTGCGGCGTGTGATGCACGATGACGAGGTCATCGAGCTGTTGCGTCTCGCGGCGACTTATCCTGAAGGCAATCAGGACGTCCGTTCGCGCAGCTTGCTCAAAACAGATGCCCGTGCGACGAGCTGGCTGCTGCCCAAGCCCCATGGTGCCAAGGCCATGGAAGTCGTGGGCTTGCCTCTGGGTGAGTCGGGCTACTATCTGGTGGAAGCAGAGTCGGCGCGCTTGGGCAGCAGTTTGCTGGAAAAGGGCGAGCCAATGTTTGTGCATAGTGCCGCGCTGAATACTAATCTGGCAGTGCATTTCAAGCAGGGTGCGGAAAATCAGCTGGTGTGGGTGACCACGCTGGATGGTGCTCAGCCGGTTGCGGATGCAAAAATTTCTATCCGCGATTGCCGTGGGAGGCAACTGGCTTTCGGCAAAACGGGGGCGGATGGCACGATGGCCGTGCGCCGCTCTTTGCCGGCGCAGCCAAGTGCGTGTAGTCCGGGGCTATGGGGCTATTTCATTTCGGCACGTTCGGTAGTGAATGGGGTGGAGGATTTTTCTTTCACGCTGTCGACATGGAATGAGGGTATCGAGCCGTGGCGTTTTCAGTTGCCTTCGGGCTATAACCGTCTGCCCGACGTGTTGACGCATACTATTTTTGATCGCCCCTTGTTTCGCACCGGGGAAACGGTGCACATGAAGCATATTGCGCGTCGCCATACGACAGCGGGCTACGCTTGGGCTGCGCGCACTCAGTTGCCAGACAAGGCGGTGATCCAGTTGGAAAATTCGGATGTGCGCTACGAACTGCCCTTGACTTGGAAAGCGGGTAGTGCCGAGTCGGTGTGGACGATTCCTGCCGATGCCAAACTGGGGAAATACTGGGTCAGTTTTCTGCGTGCCGGACAGACCGCTGAACGGCTGTCTGGTGGGGATGCGGGAGGAGAGATCGAGGGAGATGGTGGTGGCGGCGATGAGTTTTACGGGGCTTCCGGTAATTTCTGGCAGGGTGGTAGTTTCCGTGTAGGCGAGTTTCGTTTGCCGATACTGAAGGGTGAAGTTGCCCCGATACAAGCCACCGTGGTGGGAACGCAAACGCTTGCCGATGTGCGGCTCAATTATCTTGCCGGTGGGGCGGCCAGTGGCGAAAAAGTCCGGGTGAGAAGTGAGCTGAGCCCGCTTTATGGTGATTCACGTGGCCAGCCGGAGGCACTGGAGGGGTATGTTTTCAATACGCCACCAGTCAATGCTGAGCGCATGAATAGCGGTGAATGGCAGGATGCCTCGCCCGCTCCCGTGGTATTTGATGACCAGCGCGATGTGGTGCTGGATGCGGCGGGGAATCGGCGTGTGACGGTGGCGAATATCCCGCGCTGGCGCGTGCCGGGCTTGTTGCGCACGGAAATGGAATACACCGACCCGGCGGGCGAGATTCATGTGGCTTCCTCGGCTATCCGCTGGCTACCGGCGCGAGTACAGGTGGGGATTGCGCTTGAAGGTCGCGGGCAGGCAGATAAAACAGATCGAGCCGCGACTACAGGCAAGGCGCGAATTGTCACCGTTGATAGCGAATGGAAGCTGCGACCCGATACGGCGTATCGGGTCATGGCCTGGCAAATCAAGACGCTGGTGCATCGCAAGCGACTCATCGGGGGGTATTACGCGTATGACACGCAGTATGTGCCGCAGCCTTTGGGAGAAGTCTGCAAGGGACGGACGGATTCGCAAGGGCAGGCTGAGTGTGTGTTCAGCTGGCCTGCCCGGGAGCAGGGGCTGGCTGCGGCACAGATAGTGCTGGAGGCCATTAGCCAGGATGAGGAGCAACGCCAGACGCAAGCGGCGACGTCGTTATGGATGACGGAGAGTGGTGATGAGGCGGAGTGGTTCGATCAGGGCGAGTCCGATCGCATCGATATCAAGTCCGATAAAAAGCGTTATGAGCCGGGCGACACCGCGCACTTTACGGTGCAGATGCCTTTCCGTCAGGCGACGGCACTGGTGACGGTAGAGCGTGAAGGGGTGATCGACCGGTTGGTGATGCCCTTGTCGGGCGCGCAGTCGAGCTTTGATCTGCCGATTAAGCCGCACTATGGGCCCAATGTATTTGTCTCGGTGCTGGTCGTGCGCGGGCGTGTGGGCGATGTGCAACCGACCGCATTGGTGGATTTGGGCAAGCCCGCTTACAAATTGGGGATTGCTGAAATCGATGTGGGGCGCAAGGCTTATGAGCTGAAGGTGACGGTGGAACCGACGCAAGCGGTGTATCGCACGCGCGAGGAAGCGCGTGTGAAAGTGCGGGTGAGCAAACCCGATGGCAGCCCCGCCAAGGGCGGTGAGTTTGCCTTGGCAGCGGTGGATGAGGCTTTGCTGGAGCTCGCGCCGAATCGTTCGTGGGATTTGCTGACGCGTCTGCTCGCCAAGCGGGGTTACTCGGTGGAAACCGCGACGGCGCAATCGCAAGTGGTGGGCAAACGTCATTTCGGCCTCAAGGCGGTGCCTGCGGGAGGCGGTGGCGGGCGGCAGCCGACGCGTGAATTGTTCGACACGCTCATTAAATGGCAGGCGCGGGTGGTGCTGGATGACAACGGCGAAGCGCTGGTGAGCCTGCCGCTCAATGACAGCCTGACAAGCATCCGCGTAGTGGCCGTGGCACAGCAGGGCGCAGCGTTGTTTGGCACGGGTATGGCGAGTTTCCGTACCACCAAGGAAGTGCAGTTGTTTTCCGGCCTGCCGCCGTTGGTGCGTGATGCCGATCGTTTCAAAGCCAGCTTTACGGTACGCAATCTGACGACGGCAGCGGCTGAGTTTTGGGTCGATGCGAGTGTCAAGGCGCGGGTGGATGGGCAGCGGATTCCTTTGCCTGCCTTGGCGCGGCAGAAGCTGTCTTTGGCGGCGGGTGAAGGACGCGTGGTGGCGTGGTCGCTGGATGTGCCAGAGAATGCCTCAAGGCTGGACTGGCGCGTTGAGGCAGGTAGTGCGAGTGGTGCGAGTGGTGCGAGTGGGGAGATTGCGCGTGATGCCTTGCAGGTACCACAGAAGGTCATTCCCAGCACGCCGGTTCGGGTGCAGGCGGCGACGCTGGTGCAGGTGGATGGCAAGTTTGAACTACCTGTGCAACGCCCTCCCGCTGCCTTGCCGGGGCGCGGTGACATCACGGTGAGCTTGCAGCCTTCGCTGTCTGTGGCACGCAGCGGCGTGCGCGAGTGGATGGAGGCTTATCCGCATCAATGTCTGGAGCAGCAGCTTTCGCGTGCGCTGGCGACGGGAAACCGCAGCGGCTGGGAGCAGGTGCAAAACACGATGTCGGCCTATCTCGACAACAATGGGCAGGCTGCGTTTTTCCGCAATCCGCGTCCGAACGGCGGCTCTCCAGTGTTGACGGCATTTATTCTCAACAGCGCGCAACTGGCGGGCTTTCCTTTGCAGGACGAACTGCGAGCGCGGATGCTGGAGAGTTTGCAGAGTTTCGTGAACGGGCGGGTGACGAAAGATGAGCGCTACTGGTCGCCGCGCGATGAACGGCTGGATCTGGCGGTGCGCAAGCTCAAGGCAATCGAAGCCTTGGCGCGTTATGGTCAGGCGACTCCGCAGATGTTGGCGAGTGTGCCGATGACGCCTGATGTCTGGCCGTTATCGGCGGTGGTTTCGTGGCTCTCCATCGTGCAGCAGATGCCCGGCCTGCCGGATCGCGCTCGTTTGTTGAATGAAGCTGAAGCGCAGCTACGAGCACGCTTGCTGCGTTCAGGAACGCAAACACAATTTATGCGTGAAGCCGATGATGCGTGGTGGTGGCAACTGGATACGCCGGACGTGGCCGCAGCGCGTGCTGTTATCGCCTTGATGGAGCAGCCTGCATGGCGCAGCGAGATTCCGCGTCTGGTGCGCGGTGTGGTGGCACGGCAACGTGCCGCACGCTGGGATACGACGACGGCGAACGCTTGGGGTGTCATCATGCTCGAGCGCTTTCAGCGGCAGTTTGAAAATGTCGCTGTCACAGGCGTGACAAAAGTGACCGTTGAGAATGTGAATCAAGGGAAAGCAGCCGATAGCCAGTCTTTGGATTGGGCGGCCTTGCCTTTGACACCTGCTTCGCGTGAGAGCAATGCTTCTTTGCGCTTTGAGTGGCCGGAAGTTCCTGCGGATGCAGGAAAAAAATTACCCGCTCAATTACTCATACAACATCAAGGGTCGGGCAAGCCATGGGCGAGTGTGCAGACCCGCGCGGCCATCCCGCTGACCGCGGCACGTTATGCAGGCTTTGAGGTGCACAAGGAGATTGTGGCCATCGAGCGACGCAAGGCGGGCGTGTGGAGTAAGGGTGATGTGGTCGAAGTCCGTTTGAGCATGACTGCACCCAATACCTGGACATGGGTGGTGGTCGATGATCCCATTCCGGCAGGGGCGACGATTCTGGGCAGCGGTCTGGGGCGTGAATCACAGATGAGCTCAGCCCGGCCGGAAGCTGGAACGGTCGGTGCATGGTGGAATCAACCGGCTTATGTCGAGCGCAGCTTTGCGGCGTATCGTGCGTATTTCGAGTATTTCCGCGGAACGGCGAAGCAGCCGACACAGCTTGTCTATCGTATGCGTCTCAATAATGCGGGTGAATTTACCCTGCCGCCGACCCATGTCGAAGCCATGTATGCACCGGAAAACTTTGCTGAGTTGCCGGCTGCGCCTTGGCGGGTCAATGATTGACTCATCTTGATGTGCATTGATTTTCGTTTGTACGCCGCAAATGTGCTGCTGGGGCTGGCGTGTGTGGGCGGCTTGTTCAGTCCGTCATTACACGCCACCCCGCTGCCCCAGTCACCATCGAGCGTGCCTTCGTTTGCAGCGGTGCAAGCCGCATGGCAGCCTGCGGATGTGCTGGTGACGGATCGGCAGGGCGTAATTTTGCAGCGTGTGCGTCGCGACAAGCAGGCTCGCCGCTTGGCATGGCTGCGCCTCGATGCCTTGTCGCCCGCGGTGGAAGCGGCTTTGCTGACGGCGGAGGATAAACGTTTTCATCAGCATGGCGGGGTGGATTGGCTGGCCGTTGCCAGTGCTGCGCTGGGGCGCTTGCGGGCAGAGGTGAGCCGGGAAGTCCGGCATCCGACACGTCATGAACGTGGCGCATCGACGCTGACCATGCAGTTGGCCGCCTTGCTCGATCCAGCCTTGCGCCCCGCCTATAGACAACGACGTGGCTGGCAGCAGAAATGGGATCAGGCGACAGCGGCTCTGGAGATCGAGCAGCACTGGAGCAAGGCGCAGATTCTCGAAGCCTATTTGAATCTTGTCCCTTTGCGCGGCGAAACGGTGGGTATCGCGGCGGCCAGTGAGTTTTGGCTGGGTAAATCGGCAGATGCGCTGGATTTAAGTGAGGCGGCCTTGCTGGTGGCCTTGATCCGTCAACCGCAGGCCAGCCCCGCTCGCGCAGGGGAGCGTGCCTGTGGCATTGTGGCGGCCTTACCCGCGCAGACACTTCCGGCGGTGACGCGACCTGCCTGCGAGGCGATCAAAGCGTTGGCGCAACGGCGTCTGCTGGCAATCGGCAACGGCTTGCCACGTGAGCAGATGGCTGCCCATGCAGCACGTCGCGCACTGAGTGAGGCGGAGGAGCGCGGTCTCATACCGGCTTCTACCCAGGGTGAGGAGCCGCGGTTGGTGACGACGCTGGATGCACGCTTGCAAGGTTTCGTGCGTGATCGCCTGCAACAGCATTTGCGCGAACTGGCGGGGCGGCATGTGGACGACGGTGCAGCGTTAGTGCTCGATAACGCGAGCGGCGCGGTGCTCGCGTGGGTGGGTTCGAGTGGCGTATTGTCGGCGGCGGCTGAGGTCGATGGTGTGAGCGCACCACGGCAGGCGGGCTCAACACTCAAGCCCTTGCTGTATGCGCTTGCCATCGAGCGGCGTCTGCTCACGGCAGCCAGTCTGGTGGATGACTCGCCACTGGCCTTGACTGCCGAAAACGGTGCCTACATCCCGCAGAATTACGATCATCATTTTCAGGGGCGGGTTTCGGTGCGCACGGCACTGGCTTCCAGTCTCAATATTCCGGCGGTACGAACCCTGTTGTTAACTAGCCCGGTGGGGTTTTACGAGCGTTTGCAGCGGGCAGGTTTTACGACACTGACCGAATCGGCCGATTTTTATGGCTTGTCACTCGCCTTGGGCGGGGCGGAAGTGCGCCTGCTGGAGCTGGCGAATGCCTATCGGATGCTGGCAAACGGCGGACGCTGGTCGCCTGTCGCGCCATTGTTGGCGGTGAATGCATCACGTCCGAAAGAGCCGGAGCGTCGTGTGTTTTCCAAAGCCACGAGTTTCATCATTACGGATATTCTCGCTGATCGCGGCGCGCGCGCGCCCACCTTCGGGCTGGAAAATGCGTTGGCAACCCGCATTCCGGCGGCGGTCAAAACCGGCACCAGCAAGGATATGCGTGATAACTGGGCGGTGGGCTATACCCCGCGTTATACCGTGGCCGTGTGGGTAGGGAATTTTTCCGGGCAACCGATGTGGAATGTGTCTGGCGTGCACGGCGCAGCCCCTTTGTGGCGCGATATCGTCCATTTCTTGCATGAAGATGCCATGACCGTATCGAACTTTCAGCCGCCTGCCGGACTGGAGCGGCAGCGTGTGGTGTTCGCCGATATCGCCGAAGCTGCGCGTCTTGAATGGTTTTTACCGGGAACGGCGATGGCGCATGTGGCGCAGGCAATGCCTGCTGCATCCGCTTCCTCCACGCCGCCTGGCATTCTTTATCCCGCCGATGGGTTGATTGTGGCGATTGACCCGGATATCCCTGCGTCTTACGAAGGCTTGCCGCTGCGTATGAGTCATGAACAAAGCGGTTACTTTTGGCGATTGGAACGTATTTCTGAGCCGTCTTGTATACAGACGCTTGCAGAGCCGAATGCCGATCAAGCTGCGCTCTCTTCATGGCAGCCGCTACCCGGCCACTGGCGCGTCACCTTGCGTGAGGCTGACAGTGGTTTGGTGGTGGCAGAATCGCGCATCCAGGTGCGCGGCAGCGCACGGCATGAGGCGGTGTGCGAGAACGAGGGCGATTAACGATCATGGTGGCCATCTCCACCCACAGAGAATGAAATAATCGTTACCCGAG
>CAYTHB010000005.1:0-71776 GCA_964437515.1 uncultured Sterolibacterium sp. | reverse complement strand
GTAAGCGTATCTGTTATCGGGTAACGATTATTTCATCCTCTGCGGGTGGAGATGGCTACCATGATCGTTAACGCGGTCATTGTCGGGGTTTGCGACCGGCGTGGGTAAAGATGCGATCGAATACACCATTGGGTAACAGCCTCAGCAATTTGGCAACTATCGCCATCGGCCAGGGCATCACCGCATAAGACACCTTGCGATGAATGAGACGCGCCAGACGGCGCGCCGCCTCGTCTACCGGCAGGATGAAGGGCATGCGATAAGGATTGCGGGCGGTCATTTGAGTGGTGACATAGCCCGGCAACAAGGTGGTGACTGTCACACCCGACCCATGCAGCTCGACCCGTAAGGCTTCCAGATAGCTGATGACCGCTGCTTTTGAAGCGCAGTAGGCACTCGCCCCTGGGAGTCCTCGGATGCCAGCGACCGAAGCAATGCCCACGAGTTGTCCGCGCCGTGCCTCGCGCATGGGCTGAACAAAGGGATGAAAAGTATGCACCACGCCCATCACATTGACCTGTAGCACGCGGGCAAAGACGGGTAAATCTTCATCCAGCTCGGTGAGTGTGCCGGTACTCACTCCCGCATTGGCAATGACCAGATCGGGCAAGCCCGCTTGTTGCATGAAATCTTTGGCGGCTTGTGCCAGCGCCTCGGCATCCGTCACATCCAGCGGATAAATCAGGCAACGCCCCGGCAGGGTTGTCGCCAGCTTAGCCAGTGCGTCGCCACGCCGCGCAACCAACCCCAATACCGTGTCTTCACGCGCGTACTGCCGTGCCAGTGCTGCGCCGATGCCATCCGAACTACCGGTAATGAAAATGCGCTGCGGCGTACTTACCGCACTTGGCACACTTGACACACTCACCGTGATTTTTTAGCGGGGGCGACCGGCTTGGGTTCGGAGGCCGTTGCGCCACCCCCCTGTTCGGCACGCACTTTGGCAATCAGCTGATTCATGATTGCGGGCAAAGCATCGAAGCTGCCGGTCAGGACGTTGTTGGTCATGTATTTACCACCAATGATGACATTCGGAACGCCATTCAATCCATGACTGCGCGTGAGTTGCTGGGCGCGACTCACACTGCTTTGAACCGAAAAGGAGCTATAGGCTTCGGTAAATTTCTTGCGATCGACGCCTTTTTTAGCGAGCCAGTCTGCCACGGCAGATTCATTATTGAAGTTCAGGCGTTCGTTGCCATGAATCGCATCAAACAACTCCTTGTGCAAACGGGTTTCTACACCAAGGGCTTCCAGTGCATAAAAGAGTTTGGCTCCCCCCGTCCAACGGCCAAAGTCCGCCGGTACACGGCGGAAAGCCACGTCCTTGGGCAGCGTTTTTGTCCAGGTATTCAGGGTGGGCTCAAACTCGTAACAATGCGGGCAGCCATACCAGAAAAACTCGGTCACTTCGATCTTGCCTTTGGCATCCGTCGGCTGTGTCTGGGGCAAAACGGTGTAGTCCTTGCCTTCCTTGAGTTCAGCCGCTTGCAATACACCTGTGGCCAATGTCAATCCGCAAACCAAACCAGCGGTCATCAACATTCGGGGCAATTTATTGAGTTTCATGAGCGTCTCCGTAGAAAAACTGGAATTTAGAGTACACAGGATGTTTATTGCTGCGTCGATTTGTCCTTGTTGTCCTTATCTTTGACCTTGACGACGTTGGCTTGAATCCCGCTTTGTGACAACTGATTGCGTGCGCGGTTCATTTCTTCGGGTTTTGCAAACGGGCCCACGCGCACACGATACACAACACCTTTTTCGGGAATATTGGCTTCCTGCACACTGGTATCCAACCCCATCAATGCCAGCTTGGCCTTGAGATTATCGGCATCCACGGATTTCTGGAATGAACCGGCCTGCAAATAGAAAGATGAAGTCACCGGCGCAGGCGTGGGTGCGGATTCGTCGACCGGCATTTTGTCTCCATCCGCCGCACTGTGCCCCTCAGGGGACTTTGAGCTAGGGGAGGGTTCTTGTCCACTGGGCAGTATCTTGTAAAACTCGAACCGCGGTTTGTCGATGGCTGAGCCCACCGGCTTTTCACCCGGTTTGCCGGGCAAGGCGGCGGGGTTTCCCGTGCTGGCGGAGGAAGGCTGCGGCGACGACACCGTCACGCCATGTGCAGGATCACTCTTATCGACAAAAGGCAGGGGTGCTTTTTTCAGATACCAGGCAATGCCAAAAGCGCATGCCAAGCCAATGACCAATCCGATGAACAGCCCGATCAATGTGCCGCCACGGCTTTTCTTTTGTATTGCTTTCGGGACGCGCTGCGTGTTCTTGCTCATGTCACATACTCTCCGGTGCTGAAACACCCAGAATCGCCAAACCGTTACGCAATACCTGCCGCACAGCCACAATCAACGCCAGCCGTGCCATCCGCTGGGCGTCGTCTTCCACAAGGATGCGCTCGGCATTGTAATAGCTGTGAAAATCAGCGGCCAGATCCTTCAAATAAAACGCAATCGTTTGTGGCGCGTAATCACGTGCTGCATCGGCAATCACTTCCGGAAAAGTCGACAATCGATTGCACAATGCCAATTCACGCTCTCCTTGCAATGCCGCCAGATCAACCGTTGCCAAGGTATCTTCATCTTCATCGCCATCCCATTGCGCCAGCACAGAACAGACACGGGCATGGGCATACTGAACGTAATACACCGGGTTGTCGTTACTCTGTGATTTCGCCAGATCGAGATCGAAATCCAGCGCCTGTTCTGCCTTGCGCTGCATGTAGAAAAAACGGCAGGCATCATTGCCGACTTCGGTGCGCAGTTCCTGCAAGGTTACATAGGTGCCCGCACGGGTGGACATCGACACTTTTTCCTTGCCACGCCAAAGCGAAACAAACTGCACCATGAGGATATCCAGCGGCCCGCCTTCCTTGCCCTCGCAACCTAGCGCATCCAGCGCACCGCGCACGCGTGAAATGTAGCCGTGGTGATCCGCCCCCCAGATATCGACAATTTTTGAAAAACCGCGCTCCAGCTTGTTGTAGTGATAGGCAATATCCGAAGCGAAATAGGTATACAGCCCGTTATCCCGCTGAACCACACGATCTTTCTCGTCGCCAAAATGCGTCGAACGGAACCACTTCGCACCATCCTGTACATAGAGATGGCCTTGGGCATCCAGCTTGTCGACAGCGCGCTGCACCATGCCGGTATCGTATAGCGAACGCTCTGAAAACCACATGTCGAACGACACCCCAAACGCTTCCAGATCGCTGCGGCAACCCGCCAGTTGCTCCGTCAAGGCGAATTGGTGAATGTAATCCCATCCTTCCCCCAGCAGCTGCTTACCCGCTGCAATCAGGGCATCCAGCCGTTCCTCGACATTGCTGCCATCCTCCGCCAGCGCAGGGACTTCTTTCAGCACATGGCTGGCCGACTGAACATAACGATTCGTGTGAGACGCACGAACCTGCTGCGCCATCTCCACCACATAATCACCCTGATAGGCATTGGTGGGAAAGGGAATGTCCTCACCCCAAAGCGACAGATAACGTAGCCAGGTCGACACCGCCAGAATATCCATCTGGCGACCCGCATCATTGACGTAATACTCACGCGTCACGTCCCAGCCCGCAAAGGTCAGCAGATTCGCAAGACTGGCACCCAGCGCAGCACCTCGACCGTGTCCTACATGCAAGGGGCCGGTGGGGTTGGCAGAAACAAATTCTGCTTGCAGCTTGCGGCCTGCACCGATATTGCAACGACCGAAATCCGCCTGCTGTTGCAATACATCCGTCACCACCCGGCTGCGTGATGCCTGCGCCAGATGAAAATTGATGAAACCCGCCCCCGCGACTTCTGCTTTATCGACCCAGGGGGACACCGGCAACTCACGCACCAGCCGTTGTGCAATCTCACGCGGATTGGCCTTCATTGCTTTGGCCAGTTGCAAGGCCAGATTACTGGCAAAGTCGCCATGGCTGGCTTGTTTCGGACGCTCCAGCAGAATGGCCGTCTCACGCAAGTCGGGAGCGACACTGGCCAAGGCGGTCGCCAGCAATTCAGTCAGATGGGTTTTTGAATCGAAAGTCATGAGGCAGTACGAGAAGGTGCCAGAATGGCAAAACGCGCATTATAGCGGCCACGAACCCGCGAGCGGCATATCGCACACAGTAGAATTGGGCATCCAGAATTCAGGCTGCATGTCTCCTGATCTTGCCGATGAACGACGCAACGACACAATGAACCGAAAGGATGTCTCATGAATTCCGAAAAAGTGGTGTTTGGTTTTTTCATCGTACTGGCCGCCACCCTGAATTTTGGGTTTTTTGTGGGCGACATCGACCGCCCCGAACTGCACAATGTGTACGAATTATTTGCCGCCATCGTCGTGAATTTCATTGCAACCACACTCAAATTTGGCGACCGTACCCAAATCGGTGCCATTCATCTGGCCACCAGTCTGGTCGCTGATCTTCAGTTGATTGCGGCTGCGATCACCTGGGCTGTTGCGCTGTATGGATTGGGTATTGGCATGACACCCCATGTCACTGCCAGCGTGGTTTCATTGTCAGGTGGCGCGCTGTTTGCCAACATCATTTCCGTCATCATCCTGATTGCCGAAACCGTCATGTTGCGTCGCTGAGGCTGATGGCTTCATCATGAACAGCGTCATTTTCCTGCTGCTACGCCGCCTGCGCGGACCCTTGATTTTCGGCATCGTCAGCCACGCGATTGCTGTATTGGGCCTGACGCTGATCCCCGGTGCCGACGTCAACGGTCATCCCGCCCCTCCGCTGGATTTTTTTCACGCCTTTTATTTCATCACCTACACGGCCACCACCATCGGTTACACCGAACCAGTGACCGGTTTTTCCGATGCGCAGCGACTCTGGATTACCGCTTGCATCTATCTGCTCGTCATCAGCTGGTCATTTGTCATTGTCACTCTGCTGGCCTGCCTGCAAGACAAAGGTTTTCAAAATGCACTGGTCGCAGGGCGCTTCGCGCGTCGGCTACATCGCTTACGCGAACCCTTCTATCTAATTTGTGGTTACGGAGAAACCGGTCATCTGGTGTGCCGCGCACTCGATCACATGGATCAACGCTTCGTGGTGGTCGAACAGGATGAAGCACGGGTACAGGCACTGGAACTGGAAGATTACCGCACGGACACACTGACATTGATGGCAGATGTCTGCCAGCCTGGACAACTCCTGAAGGCCGGGCTGTGCCATCCGTGGTGTCGCGGCGTGCTGGCATTGACGCATGAAGAGTCCACCAACCTGGCCGTCGTCATGGCCGTGCGATTGCTCAATCCGGTCATTCCCGTGCTGGCACGCGCTCGCAGCACATCACTTACAGCCAATATGGTTTCATTCGGCGTGGATCACGTCATCAATCCCTTTGATCGTTTTGCCGAATACCTTTCACTGGCGGCCGCAGCCCCCGCGCGTTATCGCTTGGTCGAGTTATTGACGGGGCTACCCGGCACATCACTGCCCGAAACCCACAATCCTCCCAAAGGACGATGGATTGTCTGCGGCTATGGGATTTTTGGACATGCGGTGGTACGTAATCTGGAAGCCACCGGAAATAGCGTCGTGATTATTGACCCCCATATCGATAACCCCCATGAGAATCATGTCTGTATTCGCGGCACAGGCACCGATGCGGCCACCCTGGAACGCGCCGGCATACGAACTGCGCAAGGCATCGTCGCAGGTAGTGATGACGACATCAACAACCTTGCCATCGCCATTACGGCACGGGAGCTTCACCCTGAGGTGTATATCGTGACGCGCCAGAACAAGGCGGCCAACAGTACTTTGTTCGATGCCTTCATTGGTGATTTTTGCATGGTACCCAGCCATATCGTGGCACAGGAATGCCTGGCCATCCTGACCACGCCCCTGCTAGCCCGTTTTCTTCAGCATCTGCGCGAACACGACGAGGACTGGAACGCACCTCTCGTGACGCATCTGCAATCCATTTGCCATGATCGCGTGCCAGAAGTCTGGGGGCTCTGCTTGAACGCACGCAGTGCCAGCGCTGTCTATCATCATCTGGCAGACAATCAGCCCCTCACTTTGGGCGAATTATTACGCAACGACACAAACCGTCATCACACGCTGCCGATCATTCCCCTGTTGCTCGAACGTGAAGGCCAATCTTATTGGCTGCCCGCCCTAGACAAGCAACTCTGCCCGGAAGATCAATTATTGTTTGCCGCTCCTCGCGGCCAGCGCAACCATCTGGAACTGACGCTGCTCAATGACAATGTGTTGTCATATGTGCTGGAAGGTCGTGAACACGGTACGGGCTGGCTATGGCAAAAACTGAATGGCCGCCGCACGCTGGCCGGACGGTAGATTCTCACCAAACCATTTACGCGCCGATCTGCCATGCGGGGATTGCTTCCACCTGCGCTGTGATCGGTAGTCGTTCCGGTACAAGGCAGATCACCGTGCCAGCTCCCGTTTCGAGTTCGTGGTTTGCCAGTACCGAGAAATGCCGCACTGCCTCCCGCCCCGGCTGCGCGGTCTTCTTGATCTCGACCGGATGCACACGCCCATCGCGCACGAGCAGCACGTCGATCTCCTTCTGATCCTTGTCGCGGTAGTAATAGAACGGCGCTTGCTTGCCGTGGTGCCACCAGCTTTTGAGCATTTCGCCCAGCACCCACGTTTCAAAAATGGCACCGGATAGGGCACCCGCCTCCAGCGTGGCGGGGCTGCTCCATTCGGTGAGGTAGGCGGCCAACCCGGTATCGAGGAAATACAGCTTTGGGGTTTTGACCAGCCGTTTCGAGAGATTGGTGTGGTAAGGCTCCAGCAGCCAGACTAGGCCGGAGGCCTGAAGAATGGAAAGCCAGTGTTTGGCGGTATTCGGTACCACTCCCACGTCACGCGCCATATCGGCAAGGTTGAGCAATTGGGCGGTGCGCGCGGCGGCGCTGCGCAAAAAGCGGGTAAATGCTGTCAAATCGCCGACGTGCGCCAAATCGCGCACGTCGCGCTGAAGATAGGTTTGCAGATAGGAGGCGTAAAACAGGTCGCGATCGGGTGCATCTTTGACATGGAGCGCTGGAAAGCTGCCGTGCCAAATGTGCTCGAAGACCCAGTTCAATGGCGCGGAAGGCGGTGAAACCAGCACGCTTGGCGCAACCGTTTCAGAACCTGCTGGCAGAAATGGATGCAGCCGCGCACCGTGTCCCAGGCTTTCCCCCAGCGACAAGCCTTGCAGATGCATCACCGCCACGCGCCCGGCCAGCGATTCGCCGACGTTCTGCATCAGGTGAAAGGGCTGGGAACCAGTCAGCCAATACTGCCCTTTTTTGTCGCTGGCATCGACCGCTTCCTTGATGAGCGGCAACAAGCCGGGGGCGTATTGAATTTCGTCAATCAGCACCGGCGGCGGAAATCGTTGCAAGAACAAGGCCGGTTCCTCGCGCGCCAACGCCAGCATCAGCGGATTGTCGAGCGTGACATAGCGGCGTGCAGGCTGGGCGGCATCGTTCTCGCACAAGGACTTCAGCAAGGTGGTCTTGCCCACCTGACGCGGGCCTGTGAGCATCAATACGGGAAACTGGCGGCTGGCCGTGGTGATGGAGGCGGCAAGTGAGCGGGAAAGGTAGGCCATGTTATTTCGTCTATATTTCACTATAACTGCATATTAGACGATATAAAGGGCTATGAAAAGTCGGTCTGCGTTGCAAAACCGTGTCCAGACAATCCGCGCCGGTACAGGCATAACTGGGACTAAATCCGCCGCGTTGCGGCGAATCAAGTCCCATCCGCCGTCCCGGCATAACTGGGACTAAATCCGCCGCGTTGCGGCGAATCAAGTCCCATCCGCCGTCCCGGCATAACTGGGACTAAATCCGCCGCGTTGCGGCGAATCAAGTCCCAGTAAACACCGCCTTGCGCTTTTCTTTGAAGGCGCGCATGCCTTCTTTTGCATCGTTGCTGCCGAGTACAGTCCAGCCGAGCACTTCTTCATTAGCGAGGGCTTCCTGTTCGCTTAGCCAATGACCATTCTCGCGCAAGGAACGGGTGATGGCGCGTACCGACAAAGGGCCGTTTTCGCAAATCTGTTGCGCCATTTTCAGGGCTTCGGTCAGTGCCTGACCTTTGGGCGCAATTTTATTGATGAGGCCGAAGCGCAAGGCTTCCTGTGCGGTGATGTGGCGGCCAAGCAGCAGCATTTCAGCGGCGAGGCAGTAGGGAATCTGGCGGCGCAGGCGGATCGTCGAGCCGCCCAGCGGAAACAGGCCGCGTTGGACTTCGGTGATACCTAGCGTGGCATCCTCAGCGGCCACGCGCAAGTCAGTGCCTTGCAGGATTTCCGTGCCACCCGCCAGCGCGTAGCCTTCCACGGCGAGGATCACCGGCTTCATCGGTTGATTGTGACGCAACAAGGCCTGCCAGTGCAGATCAGGCGTTTCCTGCATCAGTTGGCGTATCTCGTCGGCATCTTCACCGCCTTCCGGCCCGGCTTTGAGATCCATACCGGCACAAAAGGTATCGCCCTTGCCGGTGAGTACCGCACAGAGCAGTTCGTCATCGCTGTCGAGCAGTCGCCAGGCTTTGTACATGCCGATCAACATCGCGGGCGTCAATGCGTTTTTGGCTTCGACGCGAGCGAGTGTCACAATCAGAATTTTTCCGTGTTTTTCAACGATGCAGTTTTTGGTACTGATATCGAGTTCGGTCATGGAAATACCTCTCTGTTATTTTTAAAAAGCATATTGTATCCCTCGCGATATGGTAGGATTTTCCTGATTTTGAGCAGACATATCTAAAACTAAAGACAAAGGGGAGATTGTATGCGACATCGTTTATCTACATCATCGACACACATGAGCTTGTCAGTGATGACACTGGCTTTGGCCGGCGTCATCGGTGCTTATGCCGGAATGGCGCAAGCCGAGACACTCGCTCCGGCAAGCGACAAAAAGGCCGACCGACCGACCGGCGGCAATGACGGCAGCAAGCTTGAAGAAGTCATCGTCACCGCACAAAAGCGCAAGGAATCATTACAGAAAACGCCCATTGCCATTACGGCACTGACGGCACGTGATCTGGAAGTCATGCGCATCGAGAACCTGATGGATATGACCAACAAGCTGCCCTCCGTCAATATCGTTCCTTTCACCGGAAATCGCGCTGCACCCAATCTGTCCATCCGTGGGTTTAGCAACAACGATGCTCAATCCACCAAAGACAATGCCTTCAGTATTTACATCGATGGTGTTCCTCTGGGGCGTAGTGTCGGGCTGGCATCGGATATTGCGGATCTGGAACGGGTCGAAGTGTTGCGTGGCCCTCAGGGGACGCTCTATGGCCGCAATACAACGGCGGGTGCCATCAACTTCATTACCGTCAAGCCAGAACGTGATTTTTCTTTCGAACAGACGCTCACTGCAGGAAACCGGGGGCAGTTTGCCAGCAAGACGCGCATCAATGCTCCTTTGTCGGAAACCCTCTACACGCGCTTTTCCTATTTGCGTTCATCCAAAGATGGTTGGGTCAAGAATCTGAATACGACGCTACCGAACCAGACAGATTTCAACGAAGAAGACAATGAGGCCGCGCGATTGGCCGTGCGCCTGCTGGCCACTGATAACTTCAAGGCCGATTTAAGTTTCGATCATTCGAAAATGACGTATGGCAATGTGTTTTTCCAGAAGATCAGCGGTCCCAAAGCCGTGGATGGCCATCAGGAATACAGCCTGACTCCCAAGGGGCTAACACCCAGCCAGACCAAGATTGATGGTCAAAATCTGACCTTGAGCTGGGCACTGGATGCGATCACCCTGAAGTCAATTACGGCCTGGCGAAAGATGAACAACAATCTGAGCCAGAGCTATATCGACATCTTCACCCAGAAGGGTGACCAGAGTCAGGATCAGTTCTCGCAGGAGTTTCAGGCGATTGGCGATGCCTTCGATCATCGCCTCGAATATGTGGGCGGGCTGTTTTACTACAAGGAAAGTGCGGATGAGTTCATCAAATCCGATTATGGCGGTTCAATGGTGGATGTCTGGCGGGTGAATTCGGAATCGAAATCCACCGCGCTGTACGGGCAGGCGACATGGAAACCCCCTGTTCTGGAAGATCGCTTACGATTGACGGTGGGAATTCGTCAGACACACGATCAACGCATGGCAAGCAAAAACTTCATCACCAGTGGCTTTGCCCCTACTTCCAATGGCATTACCGTGGTGGGCGATCGCAGCTTCAACAAATTTACCCCGACCTATACGGCGGATTACGCCTTTACGGATGACATCAACGCTTATGCCAAAGTGGCGAACGGTTATCGCGCCGGAGGCTTCAATACGCGCAGCCCCTATTCCAGCTTCGGCAATGGTTTCAACCCGGAAAATGTGCGATCCACAGAAATCGGCTTGAAAACCAATCTGCTGGATCGCCGTCTGCGCTTCAATACCGCTGCATTCGTCAATCGCTATACCAATCAGCAAGTGGATCAACAGCTGGCGATCCCCATCTTTACCGATACGGTAAATGCTGGCAAAGCGCGTATTCAGGGGGCGGAAGTCGAATTGAACGCCCTTTTGACCCAAGGCTGGACAGCCAATGTTTTCTACACTTGGTTGCAGTCGGAATATCAGGTCTATACGGATCGCTTTGGTAACAATATTGCTGCGCAACGCCATTTACCCAATTCACCGAAAGGTCAGGCCGGTGCAGGACTGCGTTACGATGGTGCGCGCATGAGCTATGGCAAACTTACGGCCAGCCTCGACTACAAATGGCAAAGCGCGTTCTACGCCGGTCCGGCGCATGATACGTATACCAAAGGCTATGGCCTCTGGGATGGACGTATTCAGTTAGGTGATATTCGCTTGCCGCAAGGTACGCTGCGTGTGGCCGTATGGGGCAAAAACCTGGCCGACAAGGAATACCGTCGCGCGACGACCAATCTGGGCGGCGGCGGACTGAGCGCGCAATACGGCGAACGCCGGACGCTGGGTGTGGATGTGATTTACGATTATTGATCCTCCTCTCCACTTTCCACTTTCCACTTTCCACTCTCCAGCCCAAAGAAAACGCCCTGCATCGGAAGATGCAGGGCGTTTTTACTGACAGCCGTGAGATCGGCAGATCAATCAAGATCCGTCAATCAGTACCCGCTGGCTTTCATGTTGTCGTTGGAATAAAAATCGACATTACCGTAGTCAGCACCGGGTTTATCGACGACGAGATACTGGGATTTGCCTTGCATGAGATCGAAGGCGGTGTAAGTGCCTGCGGTCAGGTCATGATAGAAGGCACTGCCTTGAGCAAACACTTTGGGGCCGGGTGCGTAGAAGTTATTGACCCAGTTATAACGCCACAAGCTGCCCTTGGCATCGTAGATATCCGACATGACGTACAGCCAAGTGTCTTCGTCGGCATAGACGATACGCGTCGGATACAGGTGACGGTAGCCGTCTTTCAGCTTGCCTTCCAGCACATAGACGCGGTGCAATTCCCAGCGCACGAAATCAGGATTTTCGTGATGGGGTTTGAGCAGATTGGCATACTTGTTGGCGCCGACATCCTTGGCTTCGAGACGGAAATTGTTGTACGGAATGTACATTTCCTTCTTGCCGACCAGCTTCCAGTTGTAACGCTCGGCTGAGCCGTTGTACATGCGGACTTCATCTACCACGACGGTGTTCGAAGTGGAAGGAATCGGGCTGTCGAAGCCGAAGCCCGGTGCTTGACGTACGCGACGCACCGCAGGGATGTACTGCCAGGCCAGACGGGCATCGGCTTCCTGGGTGAAGTTGTCGATGGTCTTGATGACCTCACCCTTGTTGCGTTCCGGCATGATGGTGACCAGACGTACATAGACGGCCGCACCGTCGGACTTCTGACCGCGCAGCTTGGGGTCATTGCGACGGCAGTACTGGCGCATTTCCTGCTCACCCCAAGTGATGTTGCCGTTGGGATAGACCACGGCGGCATCTTCGTCACGCGCTTCAACATTGGTCAGCGTCGGGAACATGCCGTTCCAGACAGCTTCCGTACCGGATTTCGGGAAGGGGAAGGGGATCGCCCCCATATAGTAATTGTTCAACTTCTTGCCATCGGCGGCGATTTCGGTTTCCGCACCATTCTTGGCAACAACCTTGCACACCGAATCGTCGTAACGGAAGTCGCGATGCGAAGGATAGACATGCATTTTGAAGGTGGGATATTTCTTGAACATCGCCTTCTGACCCTCGGAGAGCTTGTCACCGTACTGCGCCATATTTTGCGCGGTGATGGTAAACAATGCTTTTTCGCTGGCGTAAGGATCGGTCGGGTGCTTGCCGATTTCTGCCGTCATGCCGGGGGCAACGCCTGCCCACTTGCCCGTATATTCGGCGACACCACTGGCGGAGCCGGCTTTTTCAGCACCCATACAGGTGAGTTCCTTGCCCAATTTGGCAAGCTCATCCGGGCTTGATTTTGCATGAACTGCACCGCTGGCGCCCAGCATGGCAGCGACTGAAAACAGCACTTTCAGATGTTTGAAACGCGTCATTACAATTGCTCCTCTCCAAATATGAAATGATCACCGAACCCCAGTTTCGTGGCGTTACAGTCATGCTGCGCCATCTTTTTGTCGGGGGTGACATGTCACTAACGCGCCATGTCTGAAACGGTGGACATCGATTCTAACGATCTTTTGATCGTCCAGTGACAAATTTCGTTGCGTGTTTTGGAGGATGGGAGCTGGCTCTCGGTGAGGGGAGGTCACCCCTCACCCATCACCGAAAGTATGGAGTGCGTATTCAGCGTATTTGCTGATGCATGGCGGATCGCGCCATGTCATGTCCAATGGGGTTGGGCTGGTAACCCTGACGCTCCAGCAATACCTTGATCAGGACGATGAGGATGACACCGCCGGGACCAAACAGGCCGAAGGTAATGACATCATCACGCTGCTGCATCAATATTTCCTGCGACATGTAATTGGTAAACCAGGTCGCATAGAGTGCCAGCGGAATGTAGATATCGAGATACTTCGAGCGCACATGGCGTTTCGACGGGGTGGTCTGGAGGATGAACACCCAAGCCACCATCATGGTGAAGCCGCAGATCCACCAGCCGAGGAAGTTGGTGATCGGCTCACCACTGCCTTCAAGCCACGGATAGACACCGCCATTCACGTGCCAAGTGAAGTTACCTGCCTCGACCGAGATCGGATCGACGATGAAATCCAGCACCACGCAGAACAGCCCACCGAGCGTCGAAATCAGGGAGATGTTGATGAGTCGCTTCATCCACGAGGTTTCCGCGCCCATCTGCTCGCTGGGCAGCAGGTAGAGCACCATGTAGAACGCCGGATAGGCGAAGGATTCCCAACCCATGGCCACCACCCAAGGCACACCGAGGAAGTGGCCTTGCAACAAGGTGTCGTTGTAGTGATACGGACCGAAGATGCCGCCTGTATCAAAGTTGGTGCCGAGGTATTCGAAGAACCAGGCGATCGTGAAACCGACACCAATACAGGCCACGGTACGCGCCCAGCCTTTGACCACACTGGAATGCCAGATGACGATGCCGATACCGACAAAGGTCATCCACACATTGGTGAAGACTTGCGGTTGCGTTTGCGGTGCCACCTTGGCGGATTCCCACCAGAGCTGCATCTGTTCGGGGCCATACGCCAGACGCAGACCGAAGAGCAGCAGAGGAATGCCCAGTGCACCGACCAGTGAGAGAAAGAAAACGCGGCGGCCACGCTCGGCCTGTTCCAGCGTGTAGCCGTAGGTCGGCTGGAGAGAGGAGGTAGTGTTCATAGTGTTCCGTCCAGAAATGAGAGAATCAAGCGCTGATTACCAGCGTTGGCGGGAAGTCAGTTGGTCACGTACCAGAACCGGGGCTTCCGCCACCGTCCATGCGCCGTTCGTATTTTCAACAACGACATACTGGATTTGTGTGACCTTGAGACCGCCCTTGACATGGCTTTCATCCGGCGACTTGAGTGCGAGCTGACCGGTGACCCGCACACGATTCGGGTTGCCGTTATCCGCCACGGTGGAAATCACATGCTGATTGAACAAATAGCCCTGTTCGCGCAGGGTCTTGAGGATGTCGGTGCGCGAGGCCAGATCCCGACCCACGGCCGTCGAGCAGCCTGTGGTCGTCAGCGCGACACAAGCACCCAGACCGATCATACCGGCCACCGTCCAGCACCGCGCCAGATTGCCCAAGCGGGGGCGAGAGAGGACAATGCTCATTTTTGCTCCTTTCAGAAAATCACATCTGCAATCAAAAGCGGTTGATTTTATTGGAAACCTTGCTATTCGCCCAGACGGAGTTGGCTGAAATGACCCGCGAAATTACCCGATATGGTGTTTGAATGGCGGAGGATTGATGATGTCCCGTACAAAACCCGCCCCCCAGTTGCTTAACGCAAGCCGTTATCCATTTTCCATGCCGGTGACGCCGCGTTTTGCCGATATGGATATCCTCCGGCATCTCAATAACCTGGCTTTGGCGGAATTTCACGAGGAAGCACGCACGCGCTTCTTCATGAGGCTGTTTGGTGAGGATTTTCTGTTTCGCAAACGGGATTACCGCTTGTTGCCGGTACGCACGACTTACGATTACCTGCATGAAGCCTATTACCCACAGTCATTGGAAGCCTGCGCAGGCGTGGTTCACATCGGCAACGCTTCGTTTGAAGTCGCCATGGCATTGTTTCAAGCGGGGCGATGTGTGTGTCTGGCCAATGTGGTCACTGTGCATGTGACGAATGCAGGTGCCGAGCCCTTGCCCGACGTGATTCGTCATCAGTTGGAACAAGGCTTGATGATTGATACCGCCGTGTGATGCGAGAAATATACGAAAAACGATTGGTTTTTCAGTTTTCAGATTTCGCCCACGGCAAACAAGCGTCGATGCTCGCGGATGGCGTAACGATCGGTCATGCCGGCGATGTAATCTGCAACAGCACGCGCATGATCGGCGGTGGCCATCTGCTGATATTGTGGGGGCAGCAGATGGGGATTTTCCATGAAAACCCCAAACAAATCGCCAATGATGCGCCGTGCCTTGTGCGTCATTCGCAGCACTTGATAGTGGCGATACAGATGTTCGCGCAAGAAGGCCTTGAGCCCTTTTTGTCGCTCATGCATGTCCGGGCTGAAGGCTACCAGCAGAGGAGCTGCTTGGATGTCCGCCAATGTTTGAGGGACGTATTGCTGAAGATTGGCGCGGGTCGTTGAGATCAGATCGACGACTTGCGCGTTAATCATGCGCCGCACGGTTTCGTGAATGAAGCGGCGACCGACGATGCCCGGATATTCCTTGCGTACCGTGGTGGCGTGAATGGCAAAGGCGGACACTTCATCGAGTTGTTCGAGCGTCAGCAAGCCGGAACGCAGGCCGTCGTCGATATCATGGTTGTTGTAGGCGATGGCATCCGCCAGATTGCAGATTTGCGCTTCCAGCGAGGGGCGACGATCTTCCAGAAAACGGCGTGCCACTTCACCGAGAGCGCGCGCCTTGGCGGGAGGACAATGCTTGAGGATGCCTTCGCGCGTCTCGAAGCATAGATTGAGTCCATTGAAAGCCGCGTAATTTTCTTCCAGCACATCGATGATGCGCAGGCTTTGCAGATTGTGTTCAAAGCCGCCATATTCTCCGCTCATACATTCATTGAGCGCGTCCTGCCCCGCATGGCCGAAGGGGGTGTGCCCCAGATCGTGCGCCAATGCGATGGCTTCGACGAGGTCTTCGTTCACCCGCAAGGCGCGTGCAATGCCCCGGGCGATTTGCGCGACTTCGAGACTGTGCGTGAGCCGTGTGCGAAACAGGTCGCCTTCGTGATTGACGAAAACCTGTGTTTTGTATTCCAGCCGGCGAAAGGCCGTGGAATGGACGATACGGTCACGATCGCGCTGGAATTCGCTGCGTTCGTTGGGAGCCGCTTCGGGATATTGCCGTCCCCGCGAATTCGCGGTATTGACGGCATAGGAGGCGAGATTCATTTCACTCACAGCAGGCCTCGATGGCAGCAATGATTTCAGTGCGGGGGGCTTCGCCCCAGGTGATCGCCTCACCCAATTGTTTCAACAACACCAAGCGCAATTTGCCGGCGATGACTTTTTTGTCATGTCCCATCAAGTCCAGATAGCGTTCTGCCCCCAATGCTGCACCGCGCACCGGCAGTTTCGCACGCTCAAACAGATGACGAATGCGCTTGATATCGGCAGCCGTCAGCCAACCCAAGCGGCGCGATAGCTCCGCTGCCATCAACGTGCCCGCCGCCACCGCTTCACCATGCAGCCACTCGCCATAGCCCATGCCGGTTTCGATGGCGTGGCCAAAAGTGTGTCCCAGATTCAGCAGCGCGCGCCCACCCTCTTTCGCAGTTTCAAATTCATCAGCCGCCACGACGTCGGCCTTGTTCTGGCAGGAACGCTCGATGGCATACGCCAGTGCCGCGCCATCCCGCGCCATCAGCGCGTCCATGTGGGCTTCCAGCCATTCCAGAAATGCTAGGTCACGAATCAAACCATATTTGATGACTTCCGCCAGCCCTGCCGAAAATTCGCGTTCGGGTAGGGTTTGCAGCGTGCCCGTGTCAGCGAGTACTAGTTGCGGCTGCCAGAATGCACCGATCATGTTCTTGCCACGCGGATGATTGATGCCCGTTTTGCCACCGACGGAAGAATCGACCTGCGCCAACAAGGTGGTCGGCACCTGAATGAAGGGCACACCGCGCTGATAGCTGGCGGCGGCAAAACCGCACAAATCGCCGATGACCCCACCGCCCAGCGCAATCAGGGTCGTGCTGCGGTCGCAACGTTCGGCCAGCAGCGTATCGAAGATCGTATTCAGTGTTTCCCAGTTTTTATACGCCTCGCCATCGGGCAGCACGATTTCGGTAATCTGCACGCCCGCCGCGCGCAGCGGTGTGGCGAGTTTTTCCAGATACAGCGGTGCGACGGTGGTATTACTGACGATGGCGGCGCGCGGGGTTTTCAGGTGCGGCAACAATAGCTCTGTTTGAGCCAGCAACGTGTTGCCGATGTGGATGGGATAGGCGCGCGCGCCTAAACTTACGGTCAGGCTGTGCATCGGTTGCGTACCTCGTGTTCGATCAGTTTGACCATATGATGCGAGCCGCCCCCCGTGCTTTCGGCGACGATATCTGCCACCTCACGGTAGAGCGGATCGCGTTGCTCATAAAGCTCACGCAGCCGCGCCAAGGGGTCAGCGACTTTGAGCAGTGGACGATTGTGGTCGTGGCGGGTGCGCTCATAGAGCTGCAAGGGCGGGACGCACAGATACACCACACATCCGCTTTGGCGAAGATAGGTTCGATTTTCGGGTTTCAGCACTGCCCCACCGCCGGTGGCGACCACCAGCCCCTGTTCGCAAGCCAGTTCTGCGATGACCTGCGTTTCGCGTTGGCGAAACCCCGCTTCGCCTTCGATTTCAAAGATGGTAGGAATCCGCACACCGGTGCGTGCTTCGATTTCATGATCGGAATCGACAAAACGCCGCCCCAGTCGCTTGGCCAACTGGCGACCAACGGTGGTTTTACCGGCACCCATAAGGCCAACGAGATACAGATTGCGACCGACGAGAATGCCAGGTTCGGTCATCTTGCCTGTATCGACATCAGACAGGGTCGGCGCGGGATAGAGAGCATTTTTATTCACTTCATTATTGTAACGTGCAACGACAATCACGGGCTTGGTTTGCTCAATCACACTCAATCACACTCAATCACACTCAATCACGCTTGGCTTCAAAAACAGAGAAATCCCGCACCAATCCGCATGACATACGCAACAATCCTGTCTGCTGCAATGCATCTTCATCAATTAAAATGAGCGTTTTATTCCCTCTCGTTCTTTTTGAACTGCGAGTGATTCATATGGTCAGCATCGCCACTCAAGTCCGCCGTGTCTGTGTCGCGGGTAGTCTCAATCTCAGCCTCAGCTTCAGTCTATTTTTGCTGGCGGGTTGCGCGAGCTATGCGGGATTGCATCCCGAGGGGCAGTTGCTGACGACCGACCAGTTACAGGGTGCAGCATCTGCACAGACCCCGTCGACGAACGCTTGGCCGCATGAGGATTGGTGGCGTGCGTATGACGATCCTGCACTGGATGCCCTCATCCAGCAGGCATTGGCAGGCAATCCCGATTTGCAGGGGGTGGCTGCACGGGTCAGGCAGGCAGCTGCGATGGCACAGGGAGCGGAGAGCACATTGTGGCCGCAACTGGGTTTATCGACAGAATTGACGCGGATGCGTCTGAGCGAACACGGGCAGTTCCCTCCTCCATTGGCGGGGACGACGCAAAATATCAACGAAGGTCGTTTCGGCGCGGCCTGGGAGCTGGATTTTTTTGGCAAGAACCGCGCGACTTTCAGAGCAGCATTGGGCGTGGCACGCGCGGCTGAGGCCGAGCAACAGGCGGCACGACGATTGCTGGCGAGTCAGGTTGCACAAGGCTATTTCGAACTGGCGCGTCTGGTGACGCAAGGTGCTTTGCTACAACGTGAACAGGGTGTGCGCGAAGCCGGGCAGCAATTATTGGCGGATCGCTACAAGGCCGGTCTGGATGCGCGCAGTGAATGGGAAGCCGCGCAAGGACAGCTTGCCGAAGTGCAGCGTGATCGGGCAGCACTCGATGGGCAGATGATGCTTGTACGGCACAGCCTGGCGAGCTTGAGCGGGCAAGCCCCGCAAGCCCTGGATACGCTGCTGCCTCAATTACCCTTGCCACTGAAAACATCTCCCGCCCTTCTGCCGGAACAACTCCCTGCACAGCTCGTGGGTCGTCGGGCGGATATCGTGGCGGCGCGCTGGCGCGTTGAAGCTGCGCTGCAAGGGCTGGAGGCTGCTCGTGCCCTGTTTTATCCCGATATCAATCTGCGCGCCTTCGTGGGGTACTCCTCCATCGGCAGCCTCGATCACTGGCTGAATGCAGGTAATCGCCAACCCGGTTTGGGGCTGGCCTTGAATTTGCCCCTATTCGATGCCGGGCGTTTGCGTGCACACTATCAGGCACAAACCGCGGATACGGACGCAGCCATTTCCAGCTATAACGCCACCTTGCTGCAAGCCTTGCGCGATGTAGCGGATCAGCAGGCAAGCTTGCAGGCCTTGCAGACACAAGGCGAACATCAGCAATTCGCCCTGACGCGGGTGCAACATACTTTCGAGCTCGCACAACAGCGTTATCAATCGGGTCTGACCGGTCGCCTACCGGTCTTGCGTGCAGAAAGTGCTGTCATTCAGCAGCAACGCCTGATGACAGACTTACAGGTGCGTGGCTTGATGGGGCGCATCCAGTTGATCCGCGCGCTGGGGGGCGGTTACGAAAGCACGTCACCTGCATCACCCTCGTCACCCACGCCATGACCTTCCATCGCTGACTGTTTTTTTACGGGAACTTTCATGTCTTCCACGCCCACCTCTACCCCACAAGAAAATCCGCGCCAGCGACGGTTGCTGCTTTTCGTGCTGCTCTGTCTGATCATTGCCATCGGCTACAGTGCATATTGGTTTTTCTTTGCGCGTTACAACATCTTCACCGATAACGCTTATGTGCAGAGCAATATCGTTCAAGTGACCCCGCAAGTCGGCGGCACGGTGCTGGCGATCAACGTTAATGACACCGATACTGTGCAGGCAGGGCAGCCCCTCGTGCGTCTTGACCCACAAGATACGCAACTGGCACTCGACCAGAGCGAAGCCAAACTGGCACAGACGGTGCGCGAAGTGCGTGCCCTGTTTGTTGCGGATAAAGGACTGGCCGCGCTGGTTGAGGCGCGCAAGGCCGATTTGCTGCGTAGCGAAACCGAATTGAAACGTCTCGATTCCGATCTGGCGCGGCGTGCGGGGCTGGAAGCCAGTGGTGCTGTTGCTGTTGAAGAAGTGCAACATCTCAAGAGCACGCTGGCCAATATGCGCGCTGCCCATGCCGCAGCGCAGGCCGCTTTGAGCGAAGCGCAGGAGCAGCAGACGAAAAATGCCACGCAGACAGAAGGTACACGGGTGGAAACCCATCCCCGTGTGCTGGCTGCTGCCGCGCAGTATCGCGAGGCATGGCTCAACGAAAAACGTATGGCGATTGTCGCGCCTGTCTCGGGAACGGTGGCGCGGCGTAGCGTGCAGGTCGGGCAGCGTATCGCTGGCGGTACGCCGATCATGGCGATCGTCTCGCTCGATCAACTCTGGGTCGATGCCAATTTCAAGGAGGCGCAACTGCGCGATCTGCGGATCGGCCAGTCGGCAACGCTGACCGCCGATGTGTATGGCAGCCGTGTCGATTATCACGGCAAGGTGGTGGGGCTGGGCGCGGGTACGGGCTCGGTGTTCTCACTTTTGCCCGCGCAAAATGCCACCGGCAACTGGATCAAGATCGTTCAACGCGTGCCGGTGCGTATCGCGCTGGATGCGAAGGAACTTGCCGAACATCCCTTGCGCGTGGGGTTGTCTATGGAGGTGACGGTGGATACGCATGACAGCTCGGGTTCGACGCTGGCGGCTACACGTCCGGATGCGCCCGTTGCCAGTACGACGGTGTATGACGATCTAGGTAAGGCGGCTGACGAGCGTGTCAATGCCATCGTTGCGCAGAACCTCGGGCACGCAGTGCATCTGCGTCACGCCCGTTAAACCCGGCTCATCCAACGCACAGCCATGAATCCCGCAGCCAGTTTCGATCCACCGCCACTCAAGGGCGGCACTTTGGTGCTGGGCACGGTCGCCCTGTCGCTGGCGACCTTCATGAACGTGCTCGACTCGTCGATCGCCAACGTCTCGATTCCCGCCATCGCCGGAGATTTCGGTGTCAGCCCGAGTCAGGGCACCTGGGTCATCACCAGCTTTGCCGTGTCGAACGCGATTTCCGTGCCGCTCACCGGTTGGCTGACCCAGCGTTTCGGCATGGTGCGCTTGTTTACCCTGAGCATCTTGTTATTCGTCATCGCTTCATTGCTGTGCGGGCTGGCTCCCAACTTTTCCAGTCTGGTCGCCTTCCGCGTGCTGCAAGGGCTGGTCGCCGGGCCGATGATCCCCTTGTCGCAAGCTTTGCTCCTGCAAAGCTATCCCAAGGAAAAATCCGGGACAGCACTGGCGTTCTGGTCGATGACCACTCTAGTCGCACCCGTGATGGGGCCGGTGCTGGGCGGCTGGATTACCGACAACTTCAGTTGGCCGTGGATTTTCTACATCAATATCCCCGTCGGCCTGTTTGCTGCAGCCACCACTTGGGCACTGTACCGTCGTCGTGAATCGCCGACGCGCAAGCTGCCGATTGATAGCGTGGGGCTGGCACTGCTGGTGATCTGGGTCGGCAGCTTGCAGATCATGCTCGATAACGGCAAGGAACTAGACTGGTTTTCCTCGGGCTTCATCGTGACGCTGGCGCTGACGGCCGCCATCGGCTTTGTGCTGTTTCTCATCTGGGAAACCACCGAGGCGCATCCGGTGGTCGATCTTTCCCTGTTCCGTCGGCGCAATTTCTGGGTTGGCACGCTCTCGCTCTCGCTCGGCTATGGCGTGTTCTTCGGCAATGTAGTGTTGTTGCCGCTGTGGTTGCAACAGTACATGGGCTACACGGCGACCTGGGCAGGCTTCATCATGGCACCGGTGGGCATTCTCGCCATTCTTGTGACTCCGTTTGTCGGCAAGAACATCCATCGCATCGACTTGCGTCTGTTATCGATGGTTGCCTTTGCCACCTTCGCCATCGTGCTGTGGATGCGTGCAGGTTTCAATACACAAGCCGATCTCATCACTCTGCTGATGCCTTCGGTGGTGCAAGGCATCCCGATGGCCTTTCTGTTCGTGCCGCTGATGGCACTGATTCTTTCAGGGCTACCGCCGGAACGCATACCAGCGGCAGCGGGGTTATCCAACTTTGTGCGGATTACCGCCGGGGCATTTGGTACTTCCATCTACACCACGCTTTGGGAAGATCGTGCCGCTTTGCATCATGCCGAGCTGGCCGAGCGCATCAATGCAGCTCATCTGCCGACAACCCACACCCTGTCGTCATTCAACGCGCTGGGGTTCAGTCAGGATCAAAGCCTGGCGGCGATCAACCGGCTCATCGACCAGCAGGCGTATACGCTCAGTGCGGTTGATTTATTTGCGGCTTCTGCGGTGCTGTTTTTGGCACTGACCGGCATCATCTGGCTGGCGCGCCCGGAAAAATCGGCAGGAATGGGGAGTGCCGATGCAGCGGGCGGGGCGCATTGACGAAAGCCGCATCTGGGGGATAATCAACGATCCACGGTTCCCTGAAGGAGCAAAGTCATGACCTTGCGTGCCCTGATTTTCGATGTCGATGGAACGCTTGCACATACTGAACGTGATGGTCATCGTCCCGCCTTCAACGCGGCGTTTGTCGAGCTGGGTTTGTCGTGGCATTGGGATGAAGCCTTCTACGGGAAACTGCTCGACGTGACGGGAGGCCGCGAACGCATCCGCCACTATGCAGAAAAATTTGATCCCGCCACTTTCCAGCGGGCAGACTTCGATGCCTTGCTGGATCGTATCCATGAAATCAAAACCCGCAACTATCAGCGTCTTCTGGCCGCCGGTGCGATTCCGCTACGCGCAGATATTGGTTCGCTGATTTGCGATGCGCGGACGGAAGGATTACGGCTGGCCATTGCCTCCAGTTCGACACCACAAAATGTTGTCAATCTGCTGCGCGCCAACCTCGGGCCCGAAGCGGATCGTTGGTTTGAAGTCATTGCGTCTGGTGAGAGTGTCGCTGCCAAAAAGCCAGCACCTGATCTCTATTTGTGGACGTTGAAAGCGTTGAATCTGCCCGCTCGCGATTGTCTGGCGATCGAAGATTCCGTACATGGTCTGGCAGCCAGCCGTGCAGCCGGTATCCCCACCGTCATCACGCGCAGCGATTACACGCCGGATGAAGAATTTGTCGGTGCTTGTAACGTGCTGGCGGCGAATGAACATCTCACGCTGGAACGTCTGCGTGCGTGGCATGCCGATGCCCGATAGTCTCTGAATAGCCTCTGAAAAGTAGCAGCGTCCTTGCCATCTCTGGGATAATTCACGGTTTGCTCTGCAAGCAGGCTGACGTTTTATATCATGGTCAAGAAAGTTTATATCCGCACCTTCGGTTGTCAGATGAATGAATACGATTCGGCCAAAATGGTCGATGTACTCACTGAACATGCCGGTACGCAGGGACAAGCGTTGGAGCCCACCGCCACACCGGAAGACGCCGACATCATTTTGTTCAATACTTGCTCGGTACGCGAAAAAGCACAGGAAAAGGTGTTTCATGATCTGGGGCGTGTGCGTCATCTCAAGCAGCGCAATCCGGGTCTGGTGATTGGCGTGGGTGGATGCGTTGCCAGTCAGGAAGGCGATGCCATCATCCGGCGCGCGCCGTATGTGGATGTCGTTTTCGGCCCGCAAACCCTGCATCGCCTGCCGCAGTTGATCGAAGCTCGCGCGAGTAGCGGTCAGCCACAGGTGGATATTTCCTTTCCGGAAATTGAAAAATTCGATCATCTGCCGCCTGCGCGTGTCGAAGGTGCCACGGCCTTTGTATCCATCATGGAAGGCTGTTCCAAGTTTTGCAGCTTCTGCATCGTGCCTTACACGCGGGGTGACGAAGTCTCGCGGCCCTTGGCGGATGTGCTGGCTGAAGTGGTCAGCCTGACTTTGCAGGGCGTCCGGGAAGTGACCCTGCTGGGTCAGAATGTGAATGCCTATCAAGGGGCGACCGATGAGGAAGGTGAGACGGTTGATCTGGCCTTCCTCATCGAAACCATCGCCGATATTCCGGGCATCGAACGCATACGCTACACCACGTCGCATCCGCGTGAAATGACGCAGCGGCTCATCGACACCTATGCGCGTGTGCCCAAGCTGGTTTCACAGTTGCATCTGCCGGTGCAGTCGGGCTCCGACCGTGTGCTGGCCGCGATGAAGCGCGGCTATACCGCGCTGGAATACAAGAGCATCATTCGCAAGCTACGCGCGGTGCGGCCGGATATTTCGCTGAGCTCGGATTTCATCATCGGTTTTCCTGGTGAAACCGAGGCTGATTTTGCGGCGACCCTCAAACTGATCGAGGATGTCGGGTTTGATGGCAGCTATAGTTTTCTCTACAGTGCCCGCCCCGGCACACCAGCGGCGGAACTTGCGGATGACACACCCACCGATGTCAAATCAGCACGCTTGCAGCAACTCCAGCAACTGATTGATCAGCAGGCGGCGGACATCAGCCAGCGCATGGTCGGCACCGTACAGCGGGTTCTGGTGGAAGGTCGCTCGAAAAAGAACGATGCGGAACTGGCTGCGCGTACCGATAACAACCGTGTCGTGAATTTCGCCGCACCCCGCGAGGCAGAGCGTCTCATCGGGCAAATCATCGAATTACGCATCACCGAGGCACGTGCGCACTCCTTGCGTGGCGAAATATTATTCTGATCAGGCAACCGGTGTCCGCAGGTTTCATGCGGGCTGCGATCGTGCCATTGATGCGATGGTGCTGACAGGAAAAAATCGCCGATGTGCGCCAATGCTATAATTTTCCTTGATTTTTTCAAGGAATCCTGCGACCTGGCTCGCTTGCCCCATGCAGTTGTTCGCCCTCGGCATCAATCATCACACAGCGCCGCTCGACGTGCGCGAGCAGCTTGCGTTCCAGCCGGATCGCTTGCCGCAGGCCTTGGGCGAACTGGTGCATGATCGTGCCTTGCGCGAAGCGGCCATCCTGTCGACATGCAACCGGACTGAAATCTATTGCGCGGCTGAGCAAGCCAATGGCGCGGAATCTGCTGCCGACTGGCTGGCAGGCTACCACGCCCTGCCGATGGACACGCTGCGACCTTACTTGTACAAGCTGCCGCAACGCGACACGGTGCGCCACATGTTCCGTGTCGCCAGTGGTCTTGATTCGATGGTACTAGGCGAGCCGCAGATACTCGGGCAGATGAAGCAGGCCGCGCGCAGTGCCGAAGAAGCCGGCACGCTCGGCACCTTGCTGAACAAACTGTTCCAGCATACTTTCTCTGTCGCCAAGGAAGTGCGATCCACCACGGCGATTGGTGCCAATACCGTTTCCATGGCGGCTGCAGCAGTCCATCTTTCCGCCCGCATTTTTGAAAATATCGCCGATCAGCGCGTGCTGTTTATCGGTGCGGGTGAAATGATCGAGCTGTGCGCCGCTCATTTCACCGGCTACCTGCCCAAACGCATCACCATTGCCAATCGCACCACCGAGCGTGCGGCACAACTGGCGCAGCGGTTCAATGCGGATACCTTGCGGCTCGATGAAGTTCCCAGTCATCTGGCGGAATATGACATCGTTGTTTCATGCACGGCCAGCCCCTTGCCCGTGATTGGTCTGGGCGCGGTGGAACGTGCCCTCAAGACACGCCGCCATCGACCGATGGTGATGGTCGATCTGGCTGTACCACGTGATATCGAGCGGGAAATTGGCCATCTGGACGATGTCTTTCTCTACACCCTCGATGACTTGGGCAAAATCGTCGAGGACGGCCTCGAATCACGGCAGGCGGCGGTGGTCGAAGCCGAAGGCATCATTGATGCACGGGTACTCGATTTCATGCACTGGATGGACGCACGCGAGGCCGTTCCTACCATCCGTGCCTTGCGCGATGCGGCCGAACGTAACCGCCGTCATGAGTTGGAGCACGCGCAAAAACTGCTGGCGCGAGGCGAAGATCCACAAAAAGTGCTGGAAGCACTCTCGCATGGGCTGACCAACAAGCTGCTTCATGCGCCCACTCATGCCCTGAACCAAGCCGAAGGCGACGAGCGTAGCCAACTCACACACCTCATCGCGCGCCTGTATCACCTACATCCTACCGAGTAGCTTTCGATTCACTCCACATGACGGCTGCTTTGCCGTCTGCGTCATTGTCCGTTCACCATGAAGCCCAGCATCCGCCACAAACTCGAACATCTCGCTGAACGCCTGACCGAACTCGATCATCTGCTCGGTGCAGAAGATGCCACGCGCGATATCGACCACTACCGCAAGCTATCGCGCGAACACGCCGAAGTCGGCGAAGTCGTCGCGCTTTACCGCGAATTCCGCCAGCTTGAAGCAGATTTGCAGGCTGCCGAACAAATGCGGGACGATCCGGAAATGAAAGTACTGGCCGAGGAAGAAATTCCACGTTGCCACACAGAAATCCTGCGGGTCGAAGACGCATTGCAAAAAGCCCTGCTGCCCGTTGACCCGAACGATCAACGCAATCTGTTTCTGGAAATTCGCGCCGGCACGGGCGGCGATGAATCGGCCTTGTTTGCTGGCGATCTGTTCCGCATGTACACCCGCTTTGCCGAGCGGAACCGTTGGCAAGTCGAGCTGATTTCCGCCAATGAATCCGAGCTAGGCGGCTTTCGTGAAGTCATCGCGCGCATCAATGGGCTGGGGGCTTATTCCAAACTCAAATTCGAATCCGGTGGCCACCGCGTGCAGCGCGTGCCCGCTACGGAAACGCAGGGGCGCATCCACACCTCCGCCTGCACCGTCGCAGTGTTGCCCGAGGCCGATGCGCTGGAAGAAATCGACATCAACCCCACCGAATTACGCATCGACACCTTTCGCGCCTCCGGTGCGGGCGGGCAGCACATCAACAAAACCGATTCCGCCGTGCGCATCACCCACCTGCCCACGGGGCTGGTCGTCGAATGTCAGGACGATCGCTCGCAGCATCGCAACAAGGCGCAGGCCATGGCGGTGCTGGCCGCGCGTCTCAAAGACAAACAGGAGCGCGAGCAAGCCGCCAAAATTGCTTCCGAGCGCAAAAGCCTGATCGGCAGTGGCGACCGTTCCGAACGCATCCGCACTTACAATTTCCCGCAGGGACGGGTCACCGATCATCGCATCAACCTCACGCTCTACAAAATCGACGCAATCATGAATGGTGATCTGGACGAGCTGATTCAGGGGCTAACCGCCGAACATCAAGCCGAACTACTCGCCGCACTGGCGGATAATGAATAAAGTTAGCATGTACTTACGCTCGAAAAAAACCGCATGAACATTGGACTTGTTCTGGATGGCGCGGCACGACGTATCGGCCGGATGGAAGCCCGTCTGTTGCTCCAGCATGTGACGGGGCAATCCGCCAGTCGCCTCATCGCGCATCCGGAACAGGTATTGGAAACCGAAACGATCACGCGTTATACGTCGTTGGTCACGCGACGCGAACAGGGGGAACCCATCGCCTATCTCATCGGGCATCGCGAGTTTTATGGTCGTGAATTCGGGGTGGCGCCCGGTGCGCTCATTCCGCGTCCGGAAACCGAGTTGCTGGTCGAATCGGCACTGAGCAAAGTAGCGGACATTTCTGCGCCCCGGATTCTCGACCTGGGGTGCGGCAGTGGCTGTATCGCCATTACGCTGGCACTGGAACGGCCTGATGCCTGCGTCCATGCGGTGGATGTTTCTGCGCAGGCACTGGGCATCGCTCGTGACAACGCTCATCGGCTGGGCGCAAAAATCGCCTTCATTGAAAGTGATTGGTTCAATGAATTAGCTCATTATTCTGAGAGTGAGTACTATCACCTCATCGTAAGCAATCCGCCCTATATCGTCGAAAACGATCCGCATTTGTTTCAGGGCGATTTACCCCATGAGCCGATGAGTGCGCTGGCGAGTGGTGCGGATGGCCTGGATGCACTACGTCATCTCATTGCCGGTGCACCGGCGTATCTGCAAGCGGAAGGCTGGCTGCTGCTGGAGCATGGTTACGATCAGGCCGAAGCTGTGGAGCGGCTCTTGCGGGAAGGCGATTACACCGAGATCGAACAAAACCGTGATCTGGCGGGCATCCTGCGCGTTTCGGGCGGACGTCGCCCGGTTTTCCTCAATGCAACACGCGCGGCACAGAGAGCAGAAACTCGTTAATCGGCGCTTCAAAGCTCACACCATCCTCGGCCGTCATCTGGTAACTGCCTTTCATGGTGCCGACCGGAGTCGTCAGGGCGCAACCGCTGGTGTATTCAAAGTGCTGCCCCGGCTGTAGCAAGGGCTGATGTCCGACCACGCCCAGCCCCCGCACTTCCTGCACGCTACCGTCGGCATCGGTGATGACCCAGTGCCGGCTGATGAGTTGCGCCGCGACCGTTCCCGTGTTGTGAATCTCGATGGCGTAGGCGAACACATAACGATTCGACGCCGGATCGGATTGATCCTCAAGAAACTCGGTTGAGACCTTGACGGTGATTTCATATTTTTTGCTTTCAGCCATACCGCCATTGCACACGAAAATCGTCTTTGCCGAATGAGGCAACTCCACGGTAAATACATGCCATTTCATGGAATCGTGCATGACAGAATCCATGACAGAACAAGCAGGATTGGCTATGCTTGCAGCCTCGGTCATCTGTCTGGGGTCTTATGCAACTGATACTGATTAGCGGCTTGTCGGGTTCTGGGAAAAGCATTGCACTCAATGTGTTGGAAGATGCGGGCTATTTCTGTGTCGATAATCTGCCCTCGCCGCTGTTGTTGTCATTGGTCGAGCAACTACGTCTTGAGGGTAGCCACCGGATTGCCGTTGCGATGGATATGCGCACAGGTTCCAGCATCAAGAGCTTGCCGCAACAGATCATAGAACTGCGTGCGCAGGCTGTGGAAGTGCGGTTCATTTTTCTGGATGCGCGGGATGATGTCCTGATACAACGGTTTTCAGAAACACGGCGCCGTCATCCTCTGGGCGATGCAAGCACCACACTGGCCGAAGCCATTGCGTGTGAACGCGAAGGACTTGAAGCACTCTCGGCACTGGGACATCACATCGATACCAGTCATTTGCATCCCAATGCCTTACGAACTTTTATCCGGGATTTTGTGACGGATCAGCGTGAGCAACACACAGGCACTGTGCATGATGCCCAACTGACCTTGCTGTTTGAATCTTTCGGATTCAAACATGGCCTGCCACTGGATGCGGATCTGGTGTTTGATGTGCGTTGTCTGCCCAATCCGCATTACGATCCGCAACTGCGCCCGCTGGATGGTCGCGATGCACCGGTGATTGATTTCCTGGCGGCTCAGCCAGAAGTCACGCGGATGCACAACGACATCCGGCGTTTCGTGCGCGACTGGTTACCCGATTATTTGCGGGATTCACGCTCCTATCTGACGGTTGCCATTGGTTGCACGGGAGGTCAGCATCGTTCGGTTTATCTGGCAGAGTGTCTGGCACGCGACTTTCAGTCCGATGCGCGGGTGCTGGTGCGGCATCGCGCCATGACCCCGAAATGAAATGGTATCGCGGAATCGCGGCACAGGCGGATCTGCTGAAACCTGGGGACTGGCTGGTCTTGCTGCTGGGGCTTACGGTCTGCGCCGCATCGTTTTCCTTGTTGTGGCGCACAGGGGCAGCACAAAAGGTCGTGATTCGCAGCAATGGACAGATTGTGGCGGAGCTTGGCCTGAATGTGGCGCGTCGTCTGGAAGTCAGCGGACCGCTAGGCATGACCGTCATCGAGGTGGAACCGGGGCGCGCCCGCGTATTGTCTGACCCCGGGCCACGTCAATACTGCGTCCATCAGGGCTGGTTGAGTCGTCCCAATGCCATTGCCATTTGTGCCCCGAATCGCGTGAGTTTGTCGCTGGTGGGGGACGAATCTGCTTACGATAGCTTGAGCTATTAAAAAACGGCGCATCCGTCGAGAAAGACAGATGCGCCGTTTTGAATGGGTCCCCCGCCTGTGCCGTCGGAACCGGCATCCTGAACCGTAGTTCAGAGCGGCCGACTTCCTGTTGCTTCAGGTGCGTTCGGAAGAACGCTCACAACGGCAACTGGATGGTCATCGACCCGATGCAAAAGTATTGGTTGCAGGAATCTATGGCCCAAACAAACACCGCAGGGGATAAAGCGGGACGTTCATGAAACCGATGCGAAGATGATGCAGATTAAAGCAGACTTTCCTGTCGCGTCATCAGCGCATCCATGCGCGTCATCAATGAATTCATTGTACGCGCTATTTCTGGTGTGTCAAAGCGAGCGTCAGTAGCGTCAATAGGGGGCGACAATGTTCCAGCGTCGGCTTTTTTGCGGCTCAAAAGTTCATGAGCCAGATTCAATGCGGTCATGACTGCCAGCCGTTCGCCACTGCCTTTGGTGCGCGTCGCGATTTCATTCATTTTTGCTTCGACGTGAGCCACTGCCGCCAGCAGCGATTCGCGTTCGTCAGGCGCGCAGGTCACCCTGTATTCGCGACCCAGCAAGGAAATATCGACGGAAGAATGGCTGCTCATAAATCGTATCGTGGCCTATGGTGACGATGGCTCAAAGATCAGGGTGTTGCTCAGTTTTTGGGGCGACTTCTGTTTCGATGGGAAGCCGATCGACCAAGGCTTCGAGGCGGGTTCGTGCCGAATCTATTTTGGAACGAAGAACCTGTTGTTCTTCTTCCATGCGTGCGATGCGCTCTCGCAAGGCATGATTTTCAGCGTGCAGGCTTTCGCAAAACACGATGAACTGTTCCAGTTTTTCCAGCAGTACCGTTTCGCCACTCATGCTTAAAGTGTGTTACAAAAATGTTTTGTGGTCAAGTAGTAACGTTGTTTTTTTAATGTGAAATAGACGGTGTTGAGGGCTTATTCCAACAGGCTTCGTGCCGCTTCGAAGCGGGCGGCAAAATAGCGGTTATTCATGTTTTCGGTACGCACACGCGCCCTGCCGGATTCGGAGGGGGCGTGAATAAAACGACCCTGACCGATATAAAGACCGACATGAGAGAACGGTTTGTTCAGTGTGTTGAAAAATACCAAATCGCCGGGGCGTAGTTGCTTCACATCAACGGGTTTGCTCTGCCGTGCCATATCGGCCGCGCTGCCGCTCACGCGCAAGCCGACGGCCTGCTGAAAAATGTAACTGACCATGCCGCTGCAATCCAAACCGGCATCGGGATTTTTGCCCCCAAAACGGTAGCCGGTATCGAGTAAGCCCAGCGCGAAAAGTACGACGGCATTTTCTTTTTCTACCGTGGTGATGCTGGCGGGCGCACGTTCGATGGCTTGCGATTGACGGTTGGTCGGGCTAGAGGAGGGACTTGTCGGCGGCAAAGACCGGCACCCTTGTAACTGGGTGAGCAGCATAAAAAGCAATAACCATGCGGTTTTTTGCGAATTTCGTATTCTTATAATTTGTGTACTCATGGCAGACTATTGTGTCTGGATCGATGAAACATCATCGACGAAATACAGAAGGAAACACCATGCAATTACAGGACAAAACCTTGCTACGCCAGCAAGGCTGGATCGGCGGCACCTGGTGCGATGCCGCAACGGGCGCACACTATGCCGTGCACAATCCGGCAAATGGTCAATGGCTTGCCGATGTGGCCAACATGGATGAGCGGGATACGCAGCGCGCAATCGACGTTGCTGCATCGGCTTTGACGGCATGGCGTGCCCTGACGGGCAAGGCACGCGGACGCTATTTGCGAGACTGGTTTGCGCTGATCGAACGCCATGCCGATGACCTTGCCCGCATCATGACGGCCGAGCAGGGCAAGCCTTTGGCAGAAGCGCGCGGCGAAATCAGCTATGCCGCGAGCTTTGTCGAATGGTATGCCGAGGAAGCCCGACGTATTTGTGGCGATGTAATCGACAGCCCGATGCCCGGAAAACGGATGATGGTGTTGAAACAACCCGTGGGCGTATGTGCGGCGATTACCCCATGGAACTTCCCCGCCGCCATGATCACGCGCAAGGTAGCCCCCGCCTTGGCAGCGGGTTGCACCGTGATCGTCAAGCCGGCTGAGCAGACACCGCTCACCGCGCTGGCTCTGGCAGAGCTTGCGCAACGGGCAGGCTTGCCGTCTGGCGTACTCAATATCGTGACCGGCAGTGCCGATCATGCCCCGCGTATCGGTCAGACACTCACCGCTCATCCCGTCGTGCGCAAACTTTCTTTCACCGGCTCGACCGAGGTTGGACGCTTGTTGATGGCGCAATGCGCGCCCACACTCAAACGGATTTCATTGGAACTTGGCGGTCACGCCCCTTTCATCGTCTTTGACGATGCGGATCTCGATGCAGCGGTCACAGGCGCGATGCAGTGCAAGTTTCGCAATGCCGGTCAGACCTGCATCAGTGCCAATCGCTTTCTGGTGCAATCGGGGGTGTATGAAGCCTTCACAAAGCGGCTGGACAGCGCGATGGACAAGCTCAAGGTAGGCAATGGCATGGATGAGGGCGTGACGGTAGGGCCGTTGATCGACAGAGTTGCCGTCGAGAAAGTCTCGGCTCAGGTGACGGATGCATTGTCCGGTGGTGCGCGATTGCTGCGCGGGGGGAAAAATAAGCAACATCATGCGCTGGGCGGACAGTTTTTTGAGCCGACGCTGCTGGCGGATGTCGCGCCTTCGATGCGCTGTATGCGGGAAGAAACCTTCGGGCCCTTGGCACCCGTCATGCGATTCGAGTCGGAAGACGAGGCGATTCGTTTAGCCAACGATACGGAATATGGACTCGCTGCTTATTTTTACAGCCGTGACATGGCGCGTGTCTGGCGTGTCGCTGAAGCCCTGGACTATGGCATGGTGGGAATCAACAGCACTACGCTGTCCAACGAAGCCGGACCGTTTGGCGGCATCAAGCAATCGGGTATGGGGCGCGAAGGTTCAAAATATGGCATCGAGGAGTATCTCGAACTGAAATATCTGAACCTGGGGTTGTAATGTTATTTGGTTTATCCCAAAAGAAAGCGACGCACACGCCCCGTCATACGCCAGAGCCATAAGCCGCGCCGTGCCCAACGCAGAATGGAACGAGGACGTGCGACCAGCAAGGCCGTCATTACTGCGACGGGCAAGGCAGGGTGACGTTTCAGCCAGCGTGCGGCATCTCGCACCCGATCGGCCGCACCGAACAAAAGACGTAAGGAGTGCGTTTGCTGACCGATGCGCGCACGCAATTCAGCACTTTGCATCAATAACTGCTGTTTTCTCAATGCCAGTTCGAGGCGGCGTTCAGTATCCATGGCCTTCGGGCTGGGTAGGCTGGGTACGCTGTGCACGTAGCACATCCTCGTCGGAAGCCAGCTCCCGCAGACTGGCAGAGAACAATCGCGTTCCTTGCCGGAGCAGGTGACGCAGTCCGATTAGAGCTGCAAAGCCGATACCCAGAAACAGCGCGGTGAATAGCCCCATCACCAACAGACGATGGCTTTCCCACAAGAGCACCGTCAAGAAAATGGCCAGCATGATGAGGCCAAAGCTGATGAAGAAGAAAGCCGTTGCCCCCAGCAACAGCGTTTCAAAAAGGCGGGACTTTTCTTCTTCGAGTTCGACGACGAGCAACTCACCCCGCGTGCGCAAAAGCGTCAGCAGGGTGAGTAAAAGCCCTCGAAGCGAGGCGAACAGCCCCGCTTCGGGCGATACAGCGTTCATGAATCCTGAAGCAGAAGATCAGATCAACGACGGCCGACCAGCAGGCCAATCAGGAAACCGACCCCTGCGGCAATGCCGACGGAGCTCCAGGGGTTTTCATGCACATAATCATCCGCAGCACGTCCAGCCTGTTTCGCACGGGCGATGAGCGTGGCCTCGGCATCGGCCAGCTTGGCCTTGGCAGAGGCCAGATGTTCTTGAGCACGCGCGCGAATTTCCACCATCTTTTCGCCGGCCTGACCTGCCGTGGCACGGAGCAGTTCTTCTGCATCGGCAACGACGACCTTGAAGTCGGCAATCAGTTTTTCCTTGGTGACGGCATCGGCCAATTCCATATCATTCATGACAGCTCCTCAGAGGGTGAAAAATAAAATGCAAATGTGTAAATGCGTGACATGTGCGTAAGAGTGGAATCCTAACGCGATTTCTGAAATGCAGCAAACAGAATGAGGATGATGGATTGAAACATTGAGCTTGATTGGATTGCCTGAACCGGCAGATGCGTGTAACTTGTCGCCCTCGTCCGGGCAGAGGGCAGCTTCGTAGAAAACCTTTTCATCCCGGATGCCCTAAAAATTTTGTTGTATCCGTTGCATGGTTTTATGTGCATAAAACGGATGACAATGATGAGGAGAAGCCCCATGCAATCCCTGCTTTCCATCATGGATGATTACCCCGTCCATCAGATTGCGGACGTCGTTCGCTGCACCGGCACCAGCGACCGTAATTTTTACGATCGCTATTACTTCAATCTGTTCAACAAGACCGGCGATATCTTTGTGGTATTCGGTTTGGGGCAATATCCGAATCTGGCGGTGCAGGATGCCTTCGTGCTGGTGCGTCAGGGCGATGTGCATGACGTGCTGCGCGCCTCACGTCCGCTGACGGATCGTGGCGATATTTCCGTGGGGCCGTTAAAAATCGAAGTCATCGAGGGGCTGAAAAAACTGCGCCTGACGGTTGCCCCCAATGAAGCGGGAATCGAGCTGGATGTGGTCTGGAACGGCGCGCATGAGGCGTTTCAGGAGCCGCGGCATTACATCCGCAAACATGGCCGGGTGCTGTTTGACACCATGCGTTTTGCCCAGCTCGGCACCTGGACGGGGACACTCAAATATAACGGCAAGACTTACGACATTACCCCCGATGAATGGATGGGCAGCCGCGATCGTTCATGGGGCGTGCGTCCGGTGGGCGAGGAAGAGCCGAAGGGCATTCACCTCGGTACGCCGTCGATGGAGGGGATGTGGAATTACTTCCCCATCCTGTTCAAGGATTTCGCGCTGATGTATCTGGTTAATGAAACGGCCGATGGCAAGCGCACGGTCGAGGAGGCCTTGCGTTTGTGGAAAGATCCGCAGCGCGAGCCGGAGTGGCTGGGGCGACCCGAGCATGAGCATGTGTTCAATTCGGCGATGCAGTATATGGCCGACATGAAGGAAGGCGTGGTGCGCTTCCCCGATGCACCCGGTGGCGCGCTGGAGCTACGCGGCACACCTTTGCTGCAAACCTATCTGACGATGGGTACGGGCTATGGTCTGGAGCAGGACTGGCGGCACGGCATGTATCAGGGCAAGGAGCTGGTCGTACAGAAGGCGCACTACAACTATCAGGACGACATGATGCTCGGTTTGCTCGAAACCCCGGCGCGCTTCACGCTGAATGGCGAAGTCGGCTACGGCATGATGGAGTTCGCCTTCTTTAGCGAATTCCCGAAATATACGGGGTAAATTCGTAGTGGACAGATGAAACTGTAACCGCCGTCAGCGCAGACGGTGGTTCAGTTCATCGATGACCAACGCCCAATCGGCGTCGCGTATCAGCTCTTCGATCAAAAAGGTTTTCTGCGACACATTCCAGAAAGGCGCGCGGTAGATGGCGATGTCATCGGCGAGTGGGCGATGATCGCGAATGAAATTTTCGATCCCTTCAGGCTCCGACGGCAGGCCGAGCTGGGCAAACAGGCATTCCAGCGAATAAGGATTGGGGCACGACATACTGTTTCCTTTCCTTGCGGCTTGTCGATGTGTTGATGTGTTGTTGCCGTGACCCATGCAAGCCGACATGAGCCACGTGCTAACGATCATGGTAGCCATCTCCACCCACAGAGGATGAAATAATCGTTACCCGATACGCCCACCCCACCCATCCGCCCCTCAAGGGGCGGCTACTAGTTTGCTCGCTACGCTCACATCTTCAACCCGACTCTGATTTTTGTACTTCACGTTAATGACTTTACGCCACCTTGTTGGCTTTTTCCATGACCCACCACATCGAATCGGGGAACAGACGCCGCCAGAGCATCATAAAACCGGCGGGTTTCGGGCGTACCACCCAGTCGCCACGATCGAGCGCGGCTTCGACGGCATCGATAATTTCCTGCGGCTGAGCCATGTTCTTGCCGGTCTTGGCGGAATCCTTGAGACTTTCCGGACCATGCGCCGTGGCCTGGCTGACCAGCGGGGTGTTCACCATCGGTGGGCAGACCAGCAGGAAACGAATCGGACTGTGCTTGTTTTCGCGCACCAGAATCTCGGCAAAGCTGTTGATCGCCGACTTGGTCGCGCAATACGCGCCGAGGTTATGGGTGAGCACTGAGCCGGCCATCGAGCCGTAGAGGATGATGTCGCCGCCACCGCGCTTTTCCATCAGCGGCATCAATACTTTGGTGAGATTGACCGTGCCGAAATAGTTGATCGCCATGACCTTGTTGATGAGCTCGGCGGGCATGTCTTTGAGGGACTGACCGGGCATGATCGCGGCGCAATGCACCAGACGATCGACGGGTCCCAGCTCCTGTTCGACTTGTGCGATGACCTGGCGGACATTTTCCAGATCGGAGACATCGCATTTGTACGCTTTGATGTTGGACGACTGCGCGGCGGTTTCCTGCAAGCCCTTATCGTTGAGATCGAGAATGGCGACTTTCGCGCCCTGTTTGGCCAGCCGCACGGCATCGAGTTGCCCCATGCCGCTGGCGCCGCCGGTGACGAGTGCCACTTTTCCTTTGAATGCCATTTGATTTACCTTTCAGGTTCTGGTGTGTCTGTTGTTCAGAAATTCCACGGATCTTCGCCGCGCAAAATCGTGCGGATGATTTCGCGGGTAAACAGATAGTTATTGGGATCTTCTTCCGGTTGACGCTCGCCGAAGTGCAGTGCACGCTTGCTCACTTTGACATCGAACATCGCCATGCGTAGCACGCTGAAGCCCAGATACCAGTTGATGTCCTGTGGCTTCACGCCGGTCAGACGTTCGTATTCGGCAACGATGGCATCGCGTGTCATATAGCCTTGCATCGGGGCTTCGGGGAAGCCTAGCCCCAGCGCGATGTACTGGAAATACTTGTGGAAGAAAATCAGCCAGGCGATGTCCATTTCGCGCGGGCCGAAGACCGCCATTTCCCAGTCGAGCACCGCCTTGGGTTCAAAGTTTTCCCAGAGGATGTTGCCTGGCCGTGCATCGCCCCAGTTAATGACCGATGCACTTTCGCTGGCTGGCCAGTTTGCTTCGAGCCAGGCCATCATTTCGGTGATGAGCGGCACATCCAGCCCTTCACGCGCCCAGTCGTAGTAGTCCTTCCAGTCATCGACGATACGCCGCATCATTGAGCCGTTCGTGTGCTTGGGCATGAGGAAAGCGACTTCTTCGGCGGTGGTTTTCACGCCGTGGATGCCGGCAATCATGGCCACGCAGTTGTTCTGCAACTGTTGCTGCTGCTCCGCCGTGCCATCGAGCAACCAACCGCCGAAGGGATAGGGGGGCAGGTCAGGTAGCGGCTCGCCGCTGGCGCGTGCCATGACGAAGAAGGGCATGCCTAGTGCGGCTTCGTTGGGTTCGTCCCACAACACCTTGGGCACAGGCACTTTGCTGCGCTGTTCGACCAGACGCATCACGCCCACTTGCAGCGGAAAATCATATTTTGGGAACACCGGATGCGCATCGGGGGCGGGCGGCAGGCGGCCGACAAAAGAGCCAGACTTGGCGACACCGTTTTCTTTCCAGCGCATGTCGAACAGCAGGGTTTCACTGGACATGCCCCCGGTACCCGGATTACGCACTTCCGATAGTTCGGGTGCTGAACCTGCGCCGAGCGTTTTTTCCATCCATGCGGTCAGCTTTTGCTGAATCACGCCGAGATCGCGCGTTGAAGTTTTGACCTGAGTCAGGTCGGGGGTGTCAGCCATGGTGTTCTCCCAGATTGAAATTTTATAGTCAGTGTGGAATTTTTCGATAAACCACTTGTAAACGTCATGAAAAATGGAATAATCATGCGCTTATCGCATTATTCAGGCCGCGAATGTGACAAAGCTATACATGGTACACCATCGAGGGGCGTGCCGTCGCCCGATGCGTCGAATGAAGAATGTTTTGGGGGCATGGCCTTACCCGTAATGGGGAATTCTTGCTGAGGATGATGCAATGTGTTCGTCATAATCCCGTCCAGCCCCGTGGGGATAAGCTCATTAACGTACATGGTAGCCGTCTCCACCCACAGAGGATGAAATAATCGTTACCCTAGACACCCACCCCACCCATCCGCCCCTCAAGGGGCGGCTACTGATTGGCTCGCTATGCTCGAAGCTTCAACCAGACTCCGTTTTCGTTGTTTCACGCTAATTGCAAAGGAATCATCCGTGCCGGATTTTGAAGTAGCGACTCATCAAAAAAGACGTTTCAGAATGCGACCTGTGCCGATGTGGCTGAGTATGGGAATGTCGTTTTCCTTGTTGTCAGGCAGCGCATGGGCATTCGAGCCCATGACGTTTGATAACGAGATGGTGCTGGATGTCTCGGCACAGCTGTCATGGACGCACATGAAACGTCTGAACAACCCGGCTTCGGTGCTGGTCGACACCGCCAGCCCACTGGCCATCAACGGGGATGACGGAAACCGCACCGTGGGTCGGCATGGCACGATCAGCAACCGCCTGGGTGCGCTGCTGGATATCGATTTACGCCAACAGGATTACCGTGCCTTCGTGCGGCTCAGTAGCGTTTATGATGCCGCGCTGGATCGCAGCAATGCCAACACTTCACAAGCCACGTTCAATGCAGCCACGCCATCGAACGAATACACATCGAGCGTGAAAAATCTCGTGGGTTCACGCACCCGTCTGCTCGATGCCTATGTGCAGGGACGCTGGAATGTCGGCTCGGATGATGCGCCTTCTCCATTGACGGTGCGTGTCGGGCGACAGGTCGTGGCCTGGGGTGAAGGGCTTTATTTCACGGGCATCGGCGGTGCCATGAATCCGCAGGACGGCTACAAGGCGCAGATTCCCGGAACGCCCATCAAGGAGATGTTCCTTCCTTCCGAGCAAGTCTCCGCCACGCTGGGCGTGAATGAACGCATGACCCTGATGGGCTATGGCAAATGGACGTTTCGTGAATCAGAAGTCATGCCGGTGGGTAGTTACTTCAGCTATACCGATCTGGTCGGCCCCGGTGCCAATTTCATGCGATTTGGCAGCGGGATGAATACCGGTGCCTGGCGCGCGCCCGATGAAGGCCGCAAGGCGGGTGGGCAGTGGGGGGTGGGGCTTAAATACCAACTCACCGAAGCCACGGATGTCGGCGCGTATTACCTGCGCTACCACGAATTGCTCGGCCTGCCAGAATTCCAGTACGGCAGCACCTTCGGATCTTTAGGACAGGGCGCCGTTTCCGTTCCGATGCTTGCCAATCTGGCACCCTCCAGCTTCCGCACACGCTATATGGACGACATCAATCTGGTGGGTACGAGTTTTTCCACCAAACTGGGTGAGTTCAATGTAGCAGGTGAGCTGGCGTATCGCGACGGTGCGCCGATCATGATGGCGGATAGCCATTATCAGTTGGCACGCGGTCGGGTGACCAATGCCCAGCTTTCCGCCATACGTCTCTGGGGCCCCGAGTTTCTGGGCGGTGTGCTGGGGGTGGATACCGCGCAAGCCAGTGCCGAAGTCGTCACCAGCAGCCTCAATGGTTTTGATGTTCCGGCCTATAGCGGTGCGCCGTCAGTCTCTGCGACCCCGAAGTTTGATAAAAACACGATGGCTTACGCGATGGGTCTGACCCTGAAATACCCCCAGCTCTTTTCGGGATGGGACATGTCCATACCGCTCGACTGGATGCACCAGTTACGCGGCAATCCCGCCCTACAAGGCTGGAATTCGGGATTGCAGGGGGATAATGACCGTCGTTTGGGTGTAGGGGTGACTTTTTCCTATCAACAGAATCTGGAACTGGGGATCAAGCTGATACATTTCCTCGGCAAACCCGATTGGCGTGACCACAGCTTCCGCACACTCACTGATCGCGACTTTGTGGCATTGACCGCCAGTTATCGCTTCTGATGATGCCGGCACTGATTCCGGACAGAAAGAACAAAATGAACAGACAGACTCGGGTTTTCACACACATCCAGCGGCTTTTCTGTGCAGGTGCCGTATTCATGACAGTCGCTGGCGGAGCACTGGCCAAGGCGACACCGGATGAAATCGCCCGTCTGGGCAAATCATTGACCTGTCTGGGTGCAGAAAAGGCCGGTACCGCATCCGGCGTGGCGGAATACACCGGCAAATGGCTCGGTGCCGCCCCCGGCATGACCGCAGAGCAGGGCAAGCACCCTCAGAATCCCTATACCGCCGAAAAACCGCTATTGACCATCACGGCGCAGAATGTCGCCAAATATGCCAGCCATCTATCTGAAGGGCAGTTGGCGATGTTCAAGAAATATCCATCCACATTCCGGATGCATGTCTATCCCTCACATCGTGATTTTCGTTATGACGATGCGATGTGTCGCATTTCGCTCCAGAACGCCGGCAGTGCCGAGCTGACCTCGGATGGCATGGGTGTCGCGAATGCTTATATGGGCGCTGCGCCCTTCCCAATACCCAAGAGCGGGCTCGAACTCGTCTGGAACAGCCTGCTGCCAGTGCGCGCCTCATGGGATTATCGTGATACCGATACAGCACTCGTTTATCCCAGTGGCAAGATCATGCGGGGTTGGCAGATCCTCTGGGGCTACTCGCGGGTCAGCGACCCGCGTTTGCGCGGTGCACGTTACGAAGGGGCTTCATCCGTCATCATGGGGCTGGCGCTGCTGCCCGAGCGCGAAAAAGGCACGGTCAAGCTGGTAACGGATCATTTCAACTACACCAGCAGCCCACGGCAAGGCTGGTATTACAGTCCCGATACTCGTCGGGTACGTCAGCTACCGGGCTATGGCTATGACCAGAACATCGAATCGTCCGGTGGCACCGTCATGGTTGATGATGCGCGAATGTTCAACGGCCCGCCTGACCGATATCAATGGAAAATCCTGGGCAAACGGGAAATGTACATTCCCTACAACGGTTTCCGTCTGGAATCGCGTGAGGTGGGCGAAGACCGTTACGCTCATCTACTCAAGCCGGGGCATGAAAATCCCGAATTCGTGCGCTGGGAACTGCATCGCGTCTGGGTGCTGGAAGCCACGCTCAAGGAAGGCCATCGCCATTTATATGGTCGGCGCGTGCTGTTCATCGACGAAGATAGCTGGCAATCCGTCATGGCGGACAACTTCGACAGCCGGGGCAAATTATGGCGATACAACTGGGTGAATCTGTACTATGCGCCAGGCGCCAATGTGTTCAATGCAGGAGCGGCCTTCTATCATGATCTGGATTTCGGCGCCTACTCCGCCTTCGATCTGGCGCAGGGCAAGGCAAAGTACTTCCTGACCAACCCACCCGGGGTGGCGTATGACAAGACCAGCTTTTACACCGTGGAAAACATGAAGGCCATCGGGCGTTGATTCGATTTTTTTCCTGATGTGGATCCGACATCGTCCAAAAAGACGATGTCGGACAACAATGTGTGCGTATATTCACAAAGTTAACATGGTCATATCATAATGTGGCAGGGCACCATGCCATAAACAATGAAAACAACGGCATTTGACGAAAAATACGCAGGGGGAAAGAACGTGACGCTTGAAAACAAAGGCTGGGGCGACCGTATGAAGAGAATGGGCACTGTGCCGAAACTGCTGCCGCTCTTGCTGGCACTGCAATGTGGAACAGCACTGGCGTTTGACACGATCAAGTTCGATGACGGCACGACGCTGGACATGTCCTTGCAGGTCAATTACACGAACATGAAGCGTCTCAAGGATCCGGTGACCATCAACCGGATGGATACCCGTCCTTCCGAGCCGGGCGCGATTGCCGTGACACCCGGTATTCTGCGTGTCAACCCGCAAGGAAAAGTGGTCGGAACACTATGGCCCAGCGCCGTTGACCAGTTCACACAATGGGAAACCCGCATGAATACGGACGACGGCAATAACAGCGTCGCCAAGCATGGCACCATCAGCAACCGCATCAGCGCCCTGATGGATTTCAATCTGACCAAGGACAATTACCGCGCCTTTGTCCGCGTCAATGCCTTCCGTGACCAGAAGATTTTTGATCCCGGTGCCAGCATCTCTCCCGGAACCTATAACCTGAACGGATCCCCCCGGAACCACAGCCAGACAGCCGAAGATCTGGCCGGACAACGCATCCGCCTGCTGGATGCCTATGTGCAGGGTCGATGGAAACTGGGTGAAGGCGGCAAGTACCCGCTCTTCATCCGCTATGGTCGCCAGATCGTCAACTGGGGTGAAGGGCTGCTGTTCCAAGGCATCGGTTCATCGATGAATGCCAATGACCAGATCAAGGGACAAACCCCCGGTATTCCCGCCGCAGAAGCCTTTCTACCGGCCGAGCAGATTTATGGCACCCTGGGTGTCACGGACAAGCTCACCCTGATGGCTTACAAAAAATTCAAGTTTGTCTCCACCGAACAGGCGCCTGTGGGCACCTACTGGAGCACGGATGACATCAGCGGCCCCGGCGGCTTCTATCAAAATGCATTTGAATGGAAGGCCTGGAACAGCTTTCTGGGCCCCATGCTCGGCCCCATGTTTCCGGGGGTGGAAATCAGCAATTACGGCGCGTATCGCCTGCCCGACATCGGCGCGAACAACCGGAACCAGTGGGGTCTGGGCCTGAAATACCAATGGAGCGACAAACTCGATCTGGGCTTGTACCACCTGCGGTATACCGAGTCGGTCGGGATGCCCGAATTCCGTTTTGGCACGACCTACTATCGCTTGGGTAAAGGCTACGTCAGCGGTGTGGGCCCCAACAATCCCGCCAGCTCCAGCCTGAATCCGGGAGGCTATCCCTACGACATCAATGCCGAACTGCTGATGTCGCTGAACTACCTCACACCTTACCCGAACTCCTACGCCTTGCGCTTCATGAATAATGTCAAGCTCACGGGCGCGAGCTTCTCCACGGTGTTTGGCGACTGGCAGGTCGCCGGTGAAACCGCGTACCGGAGCGGCGCGCCGATTGCCATGGGTGACCACCACTACAATCTGGCGAAAGGGCGCACCATCAGTGTCAATGCCAGTGCCTTGCGTGCCTGGGCGGGCACTCAGTTCCTGGGCGGCGTGACCCGTGCGGAAACAGCCACGTTAGCACTGGAAATGGCGGTTCAGCATTTGCTAGGCTATGACCAGCCCTACTACAACCCCAATCCGGCACTGACACCGGCCGTATTTGGCCCTCTGATGAGCACCCTGTGGGGACCGACCCCCCTGCTTTCGGATGTACGGAGAATTCCGACATCCCTGATGTTTGACAAGACCGGGGTGGCCACAGGGGCGCGTCTGGAGCTGTCTTACACTCCGTGGCCAGAATGGTCGCTGGATATCCCCATTTTTTACTGGCGTGAACTGGTGGGTGCCGGCCCCTCGGCAGGTTCGTGGAACAGCGGCTTGACGGGCAAGAACTCGGGGCGGGTCAGCGCGGAAACCAAGTTTACCTACAAGCAAAACCTGTCAGTGGGCATGACCTACACCCATTATCTGGGTGAAGTCGACATGCGCTTCCATAACTTCAATCCGTTTGCCGATCGAGATTTTGTCTCGCTCAATGCGGGGTATCACTTCTAAGGCAATTACGGTGTAATTATCAGGAACTTCGACCGGAACTCACCGGTCGAAGCGCAGGGCTCCCGGCACATCCTCGCTCTTGCGGGGATGTGCCGTTTCAGGAGAGGTCGTTTGCAGTATCGTTTTTTGCATCCATTTTCATCAGAGGAAAGCAGGTTGAATAACATGAAGCATACGCAGAAGATAATCGCCGCCCTGGTTGCGGCAGTGGGTCTGGTCGGCGCAGCACAGGCCAAGAGTACACATGAAGAACTAGCCAAGCTGGGCAAGGAACTCACTTGTGTGGGGGCTGAAAAAGCCGGTACCGCCGGTGGGGTGGCCGAATACACGGGGAAATGGCTGGGTGCCGCCCCCGGCATGACGGCAGAAATCGGCAAGCATCCAACCGATCCTTACGCCAGCGAAAAACCCTTGTTTACCATCACGACACAAAATATGGCGAAATATGGTGACAAGCTCTCCGAAGGCCAGAAGGCGATGTTCAAGAAATATCCCACCTTCAAGATGAACGTTTATCCCTCGCACCGTGACTTCCGTTACGATGACTCCGTGTGCAAGGTCATTGCCAAGAATGGTGCGGAAACCGAAATCGCCGCCGATGGCAAGAAGCTGAACAACTACGCCATGGGTGCGATTCCCTTCCCCTTCCCGAAGTCTGGAACAGAAGCCGTCTGGAACGGCATGTTCCCCACCCTGCCCAGCGTGGAATATCGTGACGAAGATGCCGCCGTGATCTACCCCAATGGCAACATCACTTGGGGCGAGCAGCAAATGGCGCAGTATTCGCGTCGCAACGATACCAAGCTGCGCGGCCAGAAGTCCGAAGGCAATTCCGTTTATGTCCGCTTCATCACCCTGATGCCTGAGCGCAACAAGGGCGAAGTGACCAAGACCATCGACAACTTCACGCAGGAAGCCGATGCCCGTCTGGCCTGGCAATACATCCCCGCTGTACGTCGCGTGCGTCAGGCACCGGGCTTTGGTTTCGACAGCCCGATTCCCTCGACCTCGAACACCGTCACCGTGGATGAAGTCCGCATGTACAACGGTTCGGCTGAACGTTACAACTGGAAGCTGGTCGGCAAGAAGGAAATGTACATTCCGTACAACAATTTCCGCCTCGAAGCCAAGGATGCCGGAGCCAACAAATACGCCAATCTGCTCAAGCCCCACCACGAAAATCCCGATTTCGTGCGCTGGGAACTGCACCGCGTCTATGTGCTGGAAGGCAAACTGAAAGACGGCTATCGTCACCTCTACACCAACCGCACCGTGTATGCCGATGAAGACACCTGGCTGTATGTCATGTCGGACATCTACGATGCCAAAGGCAGCTTGTGGCGTTATAACTGGGTAAATAATATTTACATGCCCGGTCCCAAAGCCTTCACGCAAGGTAGTGCTTACTATCACGATTTGTCTGCTGGCACATACACTGCCTTCGACCTCATGCAAGGTAAGCCCAACTTCATCGTCATCGACAAACCGGGTGCAGAATACGCCAATCCCGACTACTATTCGAATGACAACATGAAGGCCGCTGGTTATTGATGGCTCATTGATGTTTGCAAGCCCTTGTTAAATTTCGTAAAGCGCAACAAAGGCTAGCAAAACACAAACGCTTGAACATAAGCCCGGGTCATGAATGTGGCTCGGGCTTATGCTTTGCGGGGTAAGATTTGTTGTAAAGACTACACCGTTCGGTTGCACGACTCCGTCGGATCGCACCACCCCGTCCGGCTTCGCCGGCCACCCCTCCACAGGAGGGGAATTTTAAGCGTCCGCTGTAAATAGTTCTTCACCAGGAAACGCTGATTGATTTGAAACTCCTGTATTACCAAAGAATGCCCTTCGAAAAGTTCAGGACGAACGGATTGAATCAGTGTTTTCCTAGCGAAAGAGAAGTTCACACGATCACTGAAAAATTCCTTCCTCCAAAGCGAAACATCCGACAGCAATCCCGAATAATTCCTCCAACGAAGACAAGACCCACACGACGTATAACGCAGACGGCGACAGCAACCTCGAATAATTCCCCTCCTGTGGAGGGGTGGCCGGCGAAGCCGGACGGGGTGGTAGGGTAAGGCCAGACCAGAAGAGAGATTTACCCCCTGACGTTTCACACAAAAATCAACCTAACGATCATGGTGACCATCTCCACCGCAGAGGATGAAATAATCGTTACCCGATACGCCCACCCATCCCCCACGGACGGCTTTGCACAGCCGTCCGGCTTCGGCGGCACGGAGCAGTGCTCCGTGAAACCCCGCCTGCGCCCCCTCAAGGGGCGGCTACTGATTTGCTCGCTACGCTCGAAGCTTCAACGCGACTCTGATTTTTGTATTTCACGCTAAAAAACAAAACATTGACCATTTCAAGTGACCTGCTAAAAGAGCTGACGCTCCTTCAGACCTTGCCGGAAGAGGTGAGGGGGCAGCTTGCGAGCCGGATGACGGAACGCAGCTTTGCGCGTCGTGAAGTGGTATTCAACAAGGGTGATGTCGGTCAAGCCCTGTGTTTTCTGATCGAAGGCCGTCTGCAAGGCGTCGACTTCACCCTCGATGGTCGCGAAGTCGGCTTGTATTTCGTCGAGCCGGGCAACTATTTTGGCGAAATGTCTGTCCTGGACGGGCAACCCCGCCCCGATTTCGTCATTGCAGTCGCACGGGCGCGTGTGCTCTTTTTGCCCGCCGAAGAAGCGCGCCAGCTCATCATCCGTTCCCCCGAAATCACCGAAGCCGTACTGCTCCGCCTGACCCAACGTGTACGCGCTGTTTCTGCCCAGCGCATCCTGCTAGGAATGCCCAACCCGGCGCAACGCGTGTGTGCCCAGCTCATGCAGTTGTCAATCTCCCTGCCCAACGGACAGGTCATCATTATCAACGCCCCCACCCATCAGGAAATCGCCATCATGGTGAATACCAGCCGCGAAACCGTCACACGGATTTTTCAGGTACTACAAACACGCGGGGTCGTGGAACGAGACGGCAACAGCCTGAAAGTCACCGAAGTCCGTTATCTGGAAGATGTTGCCGAAGGAAAAATCGAGCCTCCCAAAGCATCCTGAAGGCAGCTCAATCATCCTCCCTCCTCGTGGGGGATAAGCAGCGATTTGCCCGCTGGCGGACTTGATCGATTGGTAAAAGAAAAATTTCATTTGTGACCAGACGCACATCGCCTGAAAAGCTCATCATTTATACTTTATCTATATTGCCGGGCTTTTGTTTCTTGAAAGTCGGCTGAAAAGCAACATGTTCCATAAGAATGCTTTACCGGGGAGACCTGCTCCATGAAGACACAGACACTTCGTTCATCTTTTACCTTCAATCGCCTGTCATTCCTGTTGCTCTGCATCACCCTGATGACATACGCGCTGTCTGTGCCCGCGCATGCGGTCGAAGTCCCGAGCATCGGCAAGGTAACGCTCAGCATCGGCAGCAGTGAAGTTCAGCGCAGTGGACGCAATGAAACTCTTGCCAAAGGGGCGGATATCGCTGCGGGCGACATCATCCGGACGACGGCCAGCGGACATGTCCATATCCGGTTCATCGACGGCGCACTGGTGAGTGTGCGCCCCGGTTCGACCCTGCATGTGCAGGAATACCGCTACTCCCCGGAAAAGCCTGAAGATTCACTCGTCAAGTTTTATCTCGAAAACGGTACGGTGCGTGAAATTTCTGGTCATGCCGCGCAATCCGCTCGCGACAAATTTCGCCTGAACACCCCGCTGGTGGCGATTGGCGTCCGGGGAACGGACTTCGTCACACAAGCCAATGCCCACGGTGCCATCGTACTCGTCAATCAAGGTGCCATCGTGCTCACACCGCTGGATGGCGCGTGCAGTGCTGCCGGATTCGGTGTCTGCCAGACCGATCGCTCGCGTGAGCTTTCCAGCCAGATGAACGGCATGGCACTCGTGTATCGCACCACATCACCCGAACCCGTATTGCAACCGATCAAATCCCTCAAAGGTACAGACCAGATCACCCCCCTGCTGATGCAAGAGCACCTCAGCAATGCCAATCCCGCGGGTTCTTCCAATACATCAGGCAGTGCCGTGGCCGACAGTCGCAGCCCCGAATCCGTCCTCAATGTCCTGGCGAGCAAAAACAGTCTGATCTGGGGACGCTGGGCGCGTGACCCCCGCTTGGACGAAACCCTGACGGTCGCCTTTGCGCAGGCCATGTCAGGTCGGCAGGTCACCATGGGTGACGGCTACTACTTCCTGTTCCGTGACGAAAACGTGCCGAACATACTAGAAAGAACCTCGGGCACCGTGAATTTCAATCTGCAAAACAGTTCCGCCGCCTACCGCAACACCGGCAATGATCACACACCGGCCAGCGTCACCAGCGGCAAGCTGGGCATCGACTTCACCCATCACACCTTCCAGACTCAGCTGGCACTCAATACGACAGAAGTCGGCGCACAAACCCTCACCGCCAGCGGCACGCTCGACGCCAAAACAGGCCTGTTCATGGCTAACCCCGAGACTTCTGACGCACATGTAGCAGGCGCCGTCGCACTGGACATCAAACAAGCCGGTTACCTGTTCCGCAAACCGATCGGAAATGGCGTGCTGACCGGTGCCACGCTCTGGGGTCGTTGATTCGGCCATTTACGCACGCATTCACATTCATTCCCCCGCCCATGGCCACCCCAACCCCTCCCGCACGCATCGCCCCAGCGCTCGCCGCGCTGCTGCGCAGGCCCGGATGGCTGCATCTGGCGATGCTCGGCGTGGCAATGCTATTGACGATGCTGATCGTCATGGTCGCGGGCGATAAGTTGCAACAATGGGATGAACGCATCGCCAGCTTTTCATGGACTCTGGCCGACCTTCACGCCGTGGAACGTCGCGTCGTCATTGTCGATATCGACGAAAAAAGTATCGCCGCCATTGGTGCTTGGCCCTGGCCACGCGCAAAACAGGCCGAACTCCTCGAAAAACTCGATCAGGCCGGTGTCGGGCTCAAGATGCTCGACATCCTTTTTGAAGGCCACAGCCGCGACGATGCCCGACTCGCCCGCGCACTCGCCAGCCCCATCCCCACCGTACAAGCACAGCTATTTTCCCTTCAACCTGAGCCGCGCGTCCGTAGCGGCCAACTACTGGGCGCGCCGGGTTTCCTCTCCGCCTTCGCACAAGCCGCAACAGGCTGTCCCGAAGCCAGCGAACGCGCCTACGGCTACATGGGCAGCGACATCGCCCTGCCTCCTGGCACGCCGGCACGCGCCGGTCACATCACCCCCCAAGTGGATCCGGATGGCACCATCCGTCGCGTCCCCGCTCTCGTCTGTTACGACGGCCAAGCCTATCCCACCCTCACGCTCGCCGGTCTCCTGGCTGCCAATGATGGTGCAGTACAACCCGCCCTGCATCGCGGCACCGGTCTGCTCGATCCCGCCTGGTGGCTCGACATGGGCGCACTGCGTCTGCCGCTGAACGAAACCGGCCAGCTACGCGTCTCCTACCAGATTCCCCGCACCGGCTTCATCGCCATTTCAGCCATCGACATCCTGCAAGACAAGGCACCGGCAGAACTGCTGCGCGGCGCATGGGTACTCGTCGGTGCCACCGCCTTTGGCGCACGCGATGCCGTCCCCACCCCACTCGGACGTGCCGTGAGCGGTGTCGAAGTCCACGCCCAGCTCCTCTCGGCCCTGCTGGATGAACGCAGCCCCTACGCCCCACGCGGCGCCGCACTCTGGCCGTGGCTAGCGGGACTCATCGGCAGCCTGCTCCTCCTCGCAATCCTGCGCCGTAACACCTTCCTACAAGGCTCAAAAAACCAGCAAGGCAACGTGTTGCTGCTGCCCATCGGTGCGGTGTTGCTCATCCTGGCGTTACAAGCCACCAGCATCCTGCTGCTGCTCAAGGCACACCTCTGGCTCGGCTGGAGCATCCCCGGTCTCTACCTCCTGCTGGCAGCCAGCCTGCTGGGCGTGGCCGAACTCGCCCGCACACGTCACGAACGCAGCATGCTCTATCGCAACCTCGCCAGCTACCTGCCCGAAGCCGTCGCCCGCGAAGTCGCCCTGCACGAACCCAGCGCACAAGTACGCGCCACCCGCCGCGAAGCCACCGTACTCTATGCTGATCTGCGCAACTTCTCCGCCTACTGCGAAGGCCGCCCCCCCGAAGAAACCGCCATGGTGCTGCACCTCTTCTTCACCACCGCCAGCCGCGTCATCGAAGCCCACGGTGGCGTGCTCGAACAAATGGTTGGCGACAGCCTGCTCGCCACCTGGAACGGCTCCACCCCCTGCGAAAATCACAACGCACGCGCCCTGGAAGCCGCCGTCGCCCTCTGGCAAGCCTGCGAACCCCAGCTCCCACGCATCGACATCGCCTCCAACAAAACCCCGCCACTCGATCTAGGCATCGGCATCGAAAGCGGCACCGTCCTCATCGGCTCCTACGGCCCCGCTGTCCGTCGCACCCACGCCGTCCTGGGCGAAACCGTCACCCTCGCCACCCGCCTGCAAGCCCTGACCGCCGAACTCGCCTACCCCATCCTCATCGGCCCCGGAGTCACTATCACCGCCACCGCCGCCCATCCCAACATCATCAAACTCGGCGAATTCCTCATCGACGGCTTCAGCACTGCCCGCACCCTCCGAGCGCTTCCCGTCGAACGCCCCACCACCCACCTGCAACTCGTCCACGACGCCAGCCGCCAGGTCGCCTGAAACCCGCGCCAGCAAAGGACATGGCCTCAAGGACGCTCGCGATATGACGAAGCTGGACGAAGTCGTGTTTTCAGGCTCAAAACTCCAACGGATCGACATCCAGATGCCAGCGCAGATCGCGAGGGGTTTTGAGTGTATATAGCCGTGTCATCCATGCACCCAGCAAGCTCTGCAAGACCGGCCGACTGGCAGATTCCACCAATAATTGAGCACGTTCCAGTGCCATGACGCGATACATACGCATTGGTACCGGGTCAAACAGACTCACGCCTTCGATACCGCCTTCTGCCTGTAAAACCTGCGCTTCTTGCACGGCTTCTCGCAAAAAGGCCAGTGCGGTATCCAACTGACGCGCTTCTGCCCGCAACATGGCCTGATACGCAAAGGGCGGGAAACCCGCTGCCCTTCGTTCTTCGAGTTGCGCCTGCGCAAAACGGTCGTAATCGTGTGCGACCAGTGCCTGATAGAGCGGATGATGGGGGTATTCGGTCTGGATCAAGACCTCCCCTGGCAAGGTGGCGCGACCGCTGCGACCGCCGACCTGCATCAACTGGCTAAATAGACGCTCAGGAGCACGAAAATCTGCAGCAAACAGTGCGGCATCGGCGCCCACCGCACCCACCAACGTCAGCCGTGGAAAATCGTGCCCTTTCGCCAGCATCTGAGTTCCGATGAGGATATCGACCTGACCCGCATGAATGGCCTCCAGCAAAGTCTGCCACTTGGCCGGTGTATTAGCGGAATCGCGATCCACCCGGAGCAAGCGGGCTTCGGGAAACCGTGCGGCCAGCGCCTCCTCGATGCGCTGCGTCCCACGACCAAAGGCGTGGATGTCGAGATTACCGCAACTCGGACAGTGATGCGGAATCCCCGCTTCCTGCCCGCAATGGTGACAGCGCAAGCGTTTATCCGCCAAATGCACCACCCGATTCGCGGCACAGCACGGACAGCGACTGACCCAGCCGCAGCCCGGGCAGGCCAGCACCGGCGCGTAGCCGCGTCGATTGAGAAATATCAGGCTTTGCTCGCCCCGCGCCAGCCGTTCGCCCACTGCCGCCAGCATCGCCGTACTCATGCCTTCCTGCAACTTTTCACGACGCGTGTCGATGCAACGCACCGTCGGCGGAGATTCGGCAACGGCACGGCGTGTCAGTTCGATGCGTTGATAACGCCCGCTCTGCGCACGCGCGTGATGAAAACTTTCCAGCGACGGCGTGGCTGAACCCAGCACAATGGGAACATTCCGTTGATGCGCCCGCCATACCGCCACATCACGCGCCGAATAGCGCAGCCCTTCCTGCTGTTTGAATGAGGCATCGTGTTCCTCATCCACCACGATCAGCCCCAGACGCGGCAAAGGCGCAAAAACGGCCAGACGCGTCCCCAACAGAATATCGGCGCGGCCTTCCAGTGCGGCAATGAAACCCCGCGCTCGTGCTGCTTCCGCCAGACCACTATGCGCCGTCACAATACACGCTGACGGAAATCTCGCCCGTACACGGCCTTCCAGTTGCGGTGTCAGCGCGATTTCGGGGACGAGCATCAAGGCCTGACGTCCTTGTGCCATCGTTTCGGCAATCAGCCGCAAATACACTTCTGTCTTGCCGCTGCCCGTAATGCCATGCAGTAAAAATGCACCATACCGATCCTGCCCCAGTTCCGCCGAAATTTTCGCCACCGCCTGTGCCTGCTCTTCCAGCAAATCGGGCAAGGCAGAGGGTGCATTCACAGAAACTGGCTTTTCCTTGCGTGCCGCAGGCAACTTGCCGCGCCTCAAATAGGGCGGCAAGGCAAGTGCCATCACCTCACCCAAAGGATGCTGATAATAACGGCTGCAAAACCCGCACAAATCCAGCCAGTCCCGGGGCATGGGGGGCAAATCGCGCATGAGCGAGCCCGCCCGTTTGATTTTTTCCGGTGGCAGCTCGCTTTGATCGCAAACATCGACCACGATGCCCGTCTTTTCGCCAGACCCGAAGGGCACACGCACGCAACGGCCAATATCCGAGCTCTGGACATCGTCCTCTTGCGCCCGATAATCAAACAGACGCGGGAGCGGCACATCCAGTGCCACACGCAATATGGTCATACTTTTCAGAAAATCAGTGGGTTTGAAACAACTTCCAGATTCAACTTTGTCATTCGCATCTAATCCATTGCCAGAAAAGAACATTTACAAACGAAATCGCGAACCCGCGCCAGCCTGTGGATAATTTTGTGGGCAAATGTGCGTAATCTCTGACAACAATATACCTTTGGCTATAGCACCCAAAGATTGGCTTTGTTTTTTATTTGAAAAACAAAGTGTTAGCAAAACACCTCCTGCAAAACAAGGGCTTTGGGGCAAGCTGTTGACTTCCTGAAATTTTGTGTATAAGTCGTCAAACCCTACCGCCAAAACCCGCCGTTTTACCGAATGTCAACCCGGAGACGGAATAAAACCATCACCCACCCACACTGGATTTACGCAATTCGCGGCTATATTGATGCACGGTATCCACCAGCACCGTCACATTGTCCGGTGGCGTAAACTGGGAAATGCCATGCCCCAGATTGAACACATGGCCACCTCCCGCGCCGCCCGCATGAAAATCATCAAGCACCCGGCGTGCCTCACGCGCCACCGCCTCGGGTGAAGCAAAGAGGGTCACCGGATCGAGATTGCCTTGCAGCGCGACCCGATCCCCGGTACGACGACGTATTTCCGCCAGACTGGCCGTCCAGTCCAAGCCGATGGCATCGCAGCCAATGGCAACGATATCTTCTGCCCACAACGCCCCGCCCTTGGTAAAGACGATGTTGGGCACACGCTGACCTTCATTTTCCTTGGTCAATCCAGCGATGATGCGCTGTAAATAAGCCAGCGAAAACTCGCGGTAGGCGCGATGCGACAAGGCTCCACCCCAAGTATCGAAAATCATCACCGCCTGCGCACCCGCTGCAATCTGCGCATTCAGATAAGCGATGACCGATTGCGTGGTAACTTCGAGGATGTGATGCAGCAAATCCGGGCGATCGAACATCATGGTCTTGAGATGGCGAAAATCGCTCGATGCCCCGCCTTCGATCATGTAACACGCCAGCGTAAACGGACTGCCGGAGAAGCCGATCAGCGGCACAGAATTCGCCAATGCGCGACGAATTTCCGCCACGGCATCAATCACATAGCGCAAATGATCGTCTGGATCAGGGGCAATCAAATCACGAATCACCCATTCCTCGCGCAGCGGCCGCTCAAACTTCGGCCCTTCACCCTCGCTGAAATACAAGCCCAACCCCATGGCATCCGGCACGGTGAGTATGTCGGAAAACAGAATGGCGGCATCCAGCTCGTAACGCGCCAACGGTTGCAGCGTCACTTCACACGCCATGCCGGGCGACTTGCACAGATTGAGAAAATTCCCCGCACGCTTGCGCGTCTCGCAATACTCCGGCAAATAACGTCCTGCTTGTCGCATCAACCAAACCGGCGTGGTATCCACAGGTTCACGCAACAATGCACGCAAAAAAAGATCGTTCTTGGGGCGGGTCATGGCAGACTCCAGAAAGCTGAAGAATCAGTGATTATCTCACGCAGCAGATGTTATTACTTCTTACTGACTGAGCGACGATGATGCGCATTCCTGGCGACTTGGATGGCTAACGATCATGGTAGCCATCTCCACACTGCCACCCACAGAGGATGAAATAATCGTTACCCGATAACAGATACGCTTACCCCACCCATCCCCCACGGACGGCTTTGCACAGCCGTCCGGCTTCGGCGGCACGGAGCAGTGCTCCGTGAAACCCCGCCTACGCCCCCTCAAGGGGCGGCTACTGATTGGTTCGCTACGCTCAAAGCTTCAACCCGACTCTGATTTTTGTATTTCACGTTAAAAACCCGCGTGCAAGTCTACAATCCAGCAGGTTTTTCGATTGAGCTCGCACTAGTTCGCCGATTTCGTGACCCGATGTCCACTCATGCCAGAACCCGAAAAAGTTTTTTCAGGTAGATACTGGCACCATCCTCCATGAACAACACGTTGCGGCTTTCCAGATCGGCCTTCTTTGTTGGGTCGCCGACGTTGAGCAGGTCGGCGAATTTCGTCGGTGATAGCACGAAGGCATTCAAGACCAGCGGCGCTTCGCCCGCCTTGGCCTGCGATGCCAACGTCGTTTCAAGCCTCTTCACTTCCTTGTACAGCCCCAGCTTGGGGTGCGACAGGTCGAGATTGCGCAGCCCCTTCGGGTCGACAAAGGTCAGCCACTGCTTGCCCGTTCCCGTATCCGACGCATCGTCCACCAGCCAGAGCAGGAAGTCCGGGTAGAAGTTGCCGGCCAGCGCGAAGCCCAAGCCTTTCTCTTCCCGATCCGCATTGCGCAGCAGATACAGACTGCGCGGGCCAATCGCTTCCTTGCCCTCGCCTGAGTTGTAGAACGCCTCCAAATCGCGGACAAACTCCCATTCGCTCGGCGCGTCAAAGGCCAGCGGACGCAGTTTCAGTGGTACTGCATCCTTGTCCTCCAATGCCAGCAGCGGATATTGGCGGATGTTGACGTGCAGCAGCAATGTCTTGCCGCTGCCGGTGACGTTCCAGAAGGCGATCTTGTTCAGGTCATCCGCCTCAAAATCGCGAAACAGTTCCGCGCCCGACTCGGCGCGGTAGCGTGTCATTTCCTCGTTCAGGCCATCGAGCAAGTCTTGGCGGTGGTTGAAGTACCCGTCCAGATACAGCTCGGTGAATAGCAGCGAGAGGTACTGGAAGTACTTCATCTGCAACTCATGGCCTGCCAGTGCGCGACCACGTTCAATTCGTAGCGCCGCAGCTCGGCCTCGGGCACCTTGTTGGGATCGAACAAGCCTCGGATCAGTTCGTGGAAGAACTTGGTCTGGCCGTCCTCGTCGATGCCTTCATGACGGTCGTCGCCCAAACGCTACTTTAAGCCGGAGAGACTTTCCACATTGAAAAACCGCAGCACCCAGCGATTGAGCACCAATTCCTGATGAAAGCTGCGCTTGGCGGTTTTGGCCTTGCCTTTTTTACTGGAAACGGCCTTGGCGTTCATTCGGTCTTCCTCTTCTTCTTGCGCGGCGCTTCAAGGTACATTGGTTCGGCGGATTTCAGCAGTCGGTCGAAATCGCTCTCGAACAGGCGATCCTGCACGATGCGGTATTTCTCGAACTCAGTTTCGGCGTGCAGCTTGGCCTGTTCGTGTGAAATCTTGCCCGGTCCGGTGAGGATTTCGTTGCCGTTGAACTCCAGAAAGCCATCCAGTCGTTTCGCCCAGTCCGCCATCGTCATCGGAATTTTCCGCACCGCTTGCAGCTCACCAAAATCCAGATACAGCGAGACGATGCGTTCCAGATATTCCAGTTCCTGTGCGCTCAGGTAATTCTTGGCGATGGATACATCGGATTTCACGATCTTGCCGCGCGGCGCGGACTCCCACGATGTCAGCCCCATGTGTGACTTTCCCGCGTCGGCGCGTGCCATGATCACTTCCGCAGCCGTGTGCCGATGCACCGCCCAATGCAGTTTGTTCTGCACCAGCGCGAAAAACTCACGCGTGGTATGGGCGTTGGCGTCGTAGTCGAAGGCTGTGGCGTACAAGTCCGTCACCTTCTGGTAGAACTTGCGCTCGGAGAGGCGAATCTCACGAATGACCTCCTGCTGGTGCTGGAAGTATTCGTCGGTAAATAGATGGCCTTTTTTCAAGCGCTCCACATCCATCGTCCAGCCCTGGATGGTGTAGTCCTTGACGATCTGCCCCGCCCACTTGCGGAACTGCACTGCGCGCGGATTATTTACCTTGAAGCCCACCGCGATGATGGCTTGCAGGTTGTAGTGCTTGGTGCTGTAGTTTTTACCGTCGGTGGCAGTTATTAAGTAATCCTTAATAACTGCCACTTCTGTCAGCTCGGTATCAGCAAAAATGCGCTTCAGGTGTTGGTTGATCGCTGGAACGGTCACCTCGTAGAGCGTGGCCATCATCTTCTGCGTGAGCCAGATGTTCTCGTCTTCATAGCGCATCTCCACAGCGGTTTCCTGCGAACCGGTGGAGGCGATAAAAGTGAGATATTCCGCCGCCGAAGAACGAACGATGGAAACCTCCTGTTTTTTCTTCGCCATTACGCCCCTTCCTCCTTGCTGATATCCATCGTCAGGCGGATCATCTCCGCCTCGCGGGTCAGTTCGGCGCGCAGTTCTTCCTCGCTGGGCAACACCAATTTGTAGCGGCTGGCAAATAGCTGCTCACTGCCGTTGAGCACCGAATAGCGCACCACCGATTGATCTTTGCTCTCGCACAGCAAAATACCCACCGTCGGGTTGTCGCCCTCGCCGCGCTTCAAGTCGTCGTACATGCGCACATACATGTCCATCTGGCCGATGTCCTGGTGCGTCAGCTCGGTGGTTTTCAGGTCGATCAGCACAAAGCACTTGAGCAGGTAGTTGTAGAACACCAGATCAATGTAGAAATCCTTGCTTTCAGTGCTGATGCGCTGCTGCCGCGCCACAAACGCAAAGCCCTTGCCCAGCTCCAGCAAAAAGGCTTGTAGCTTGTCCATCAAGCCCTGTTCCAGACCGGCCTCCAGCAACGCGCCGCTGCCGGGCAAACCCAAAAACTCCAGCATCACCGGGTCGCGCACAAAGGCACGCGGGCTTTGCTCCAGCTTGGCCAGCCCGGCCAGTTTGTGCCCGGCTTCAGCGGCCACGGCGGCTTTGTCCTGGCTGAGCAGCAAACGCTCGTAAAACAGGGTGCCGATCTGCCGCTCCAGGGCGCGGGTGCTCCAGTTCTGGATAGCCGCCTCGGTCATGTACCAGTGGCGCGCCTCAGCCTTGTCCACGCGGGTGAGCAGGCGATAATGCGTCCAGCTCAATTCGGAACGCACTGCGTCCCAAATTGGAAAAGCTTGAAAAAATGCTCGCATATGGCGCAGGTTGCGCTCGTCAAAGCCCTTGCCAAACTCTTGCGTCAGCCGCTCGGCCAGCAGAGGCAACAGACGCTTACCGTAAGCCGCCCGCGCTGCGCCTTCTTGCTCAAACTCCACGATATGGCGACCCACCTGCCAGTAAGTCTGCACCTGGATCACATCCACCGCACGCAGTGCCCGGCTGCGTGCATCGCTGATGAGCTGACGCAGCGTGCCGAGCAAAGGCGCAAGGCCGTCGCTGGCCGTCAAATGCTGGTCATTCGCCATCACACATCCTCCACACTGAACATGCGTTCCAAAAACTCCGGTTCGATCTGGCGCAGCTTGAGCACGCGCGTCGTTGGGCCTGCTTCACCGCCTTCCTCAAGCGTCTGCGTCAGCACGGTGGGAATGTTGTGATCGCCGTTGATATAGACCACATCAAACTCGTTGTCCGCCGAGTTGATGACCAGCTTGTCGCAGAGCTTGGCTACGCCTTCGTAGTCCAACACCTCGCAATCGCGCCACAGCACGAGGCAAGTCTCACCGCTGGGCAGCGCGCCGGTGACGGTGGTAAAACCTCGTGCAGGCTGCATGTCGATGTGCTTTACGCGCAGGCCGATCAGGTAGTTGAAGGTTTCCACCAGATCGATCTTGCGCGGCTCGAAGGCGCCCGCCGAATCCACGGCCACGTTGAGCTGATAGTCGAAGGGCTTTTTGAAGTCTTCCACCGACAACAGCGAACCACGGCTTTCCACGTTCAGCATGTAGCGGAACAGGTAGTCGTCCTTGGCCTCTTGTGGCAGAGTGTTCAGCAGATCGCCCTGGGCTTGCTTGCGGCGCAGTTGCAGGTTGTTCATGGTGTCTTCGTAGCTCTCAAGATAAAGCACCTTGAAGCTATCCAGCCGTCGATATCCGCCGCCCGGAAGCGCCATGTCCCGTCGACCTTGAAGGCCGGTATTTTCTTGGCTGCCGCGAGTCGGTAGATCGTCCGCTCCGTGACCTTCAGAATTGCGCTTTCGCTGGTGTTTTGGGGCATGGAATGGGGTCAGTCGAAGATTGGTCAAGGACAGCAGGATAGTGCAAATTTTTCCAACTGGCGACCAAAGCGACCGAACTCGGAAGGTGTCAATCCAAAACTGAAATGTCCGCTACCCCATTCACAGCGAGGGTGCCGTAAGCTTTGGATTAACGATCATGGTAGCCATCTCCACCCACAGAGGATGAAATAATCGTTACCCGATACGCCCACCCCACCCATCCGCCCCTCAAGGGGCGGCTACTGATTTGCTCGCTATGCTCGAAGCTTCAACGCGACTCTGATTTTTGTATTTCACGCTAACAGATATCTCATGCAGCAAAAATCCACAGTAGCACGCCCATGCTAGGATGCGCGCCCATGAAACCTCGTTCACCCAATCGCACTCACTCCGCACCCCCGCCGCCCTTATCACCTCTTCCCAGTGACTCGCTTGCCTTTGCGCTACTGCGTGCGGCGGAAGCCGTGCAGCAGGTGATTGCGGGACGCAATCTCGATCACACGTTGAGTGCCTGCTGGCAAACCCACGCCCCCACACCGGCGATGCGTGGCGCCATACAGGATTTAGCTTACGGCACCTTGCGTCAATATGGTCGGGGCGATTTTCTATTGCAGCGTTTGCTGCGCGAACCGCTGGAATCGTCCGATACGCAAAGCAGCAAAACCTTGTTGCGCGCCTTGCTGCTCGTCGCCTTGTACCGGCTCGAAACACGCTCCGAAGATGCGCATACCACGGTGGATCAAGCCGTCGAAGCGGCCGCACGCATCGGGCGCGGACAGTTCAAGGCTTTAGCAAATGCATTGCTACGCAACAGAATACGTCAAAGTGAGTCACTACTAACTGATGCAAACAATGACGTCGTTGCTCATTACCGCACCCCATGCTGGTGGATCGACAAGATACGCACGGCTTACGCCACCCACGAACAATGGCAAGCCATTCTCCAGACCGGAAACACGCATCCCCCCATGACCTTGCGCGTCAATCAACGGCAGGAGAATACCGCCGATTATTGTGCAGCACTGAATGCATTGAACATCCCGGCTCAGGTTCTTGATGTCGCTGCGATACGACTGGAACGCCCTGTCGCCGTGGACAAACTGCCCGGCTTTTTTGCAGGCCAGGTGACGGTACAAGATTGGGGCGCACAGCAAGCCGCCTATCTGCTCGATGCAAAGGATGGGCAACGCATCCTCGATGCCTGCGCCGCTCCCGGCGGCAAGGCCACACACCTGCTGGAGCGTGTCCATGTCGAACTCTTGGCACTGGAAGCGGATGCCAGCCGCAGCAAACGTATCGAGGAGAATCTGCACCGTCTGAATCTTGCTCATGGCGCGACAGTCAAAACTGCCGACTGCCGTGATGTCGACGCATGGTGGGATGGCCGCCCTTTTGACCGCATTCTGGCCGACGTTCCCTGCTCGGCTTCCGGCGTGGTTCGCCGTCATCCGGACATCAAGTGGTTACGGCGCGAACAGGATGTGATCGGCTTTGCCCGAACGCAACGTGAAATTCTCGATGCTCTGTGGCGCACACTCGCGCCAGGTGGCAAAATGCTTTACTGCACCTGCTCCTTGTTTCCATTGGAAAATACCGCCCAGATCGATGCTTTTTTGCACCGTCATACCGATGCTCACACGCTGCCGCTGTCGCCCCCCGCAGGCACGACCCCAGCCCCTCGGCACGACGGCTTCCTTCAACTCATCCCCAGCGCGGAACACGACGGCTTTTTTTATGCGCTTTTGCAAAAACGTTGCTGACCCCGTCGCCTTCGCCCCATGGCGCTGGCGCACACTGGTTCTGACGTTCCTGCTTTGCCTGTTCAGTATCACCACCCCTCCGCTGGCACAAGCCGGTAGCATCGAAGCTCGTTCGGCACGGCTGACGGCCAATGATGAGACGTATGTGCTCACGGCCGATTTCAATATTGACCTAGGCAGCTATCTCGAAGACATCCTGCTGCGGGGTGTCCCGCTGTATTTTCAGCTCGAAGTCGAAATCACACGCAATCGCTGGTTCTGGCCGGGAGAACATATCGCCGGTCGTACTTTCAATTATCGTCTGGCTTACATTCCGCTCTCACGCGTTTACCGCCTCTCCAGTGGCGGACGTGGATTGAGCCAGGATTTCCCAAAACTGGCCGAAGCCCTGCGTGTCATGGGACGCACTGTGGCCTTGCCAGTCGTCGATCGCAACAAGCTCAAACTGGGTGAGCCTTATCAGGTTGCCACGCGTTTATCGCTCGATCGCCAACAGCTCCCCAAGCCCCTCCAGCTCGATGCCATCGCCAACAAGGACTGGACGATCGAAGCCCGTGTCCTGCACTGGCAATTCATTCCCGGAAGCGCATCCGTCTACGAGAATCACTAACGATCATGGTGACCATCTCCACCCGCAGAGGATGAAATAATCGTTACCCGATACCAAATACGCCTACCCCACCCATCCGCCCCCTCAAGGGGCGGCTACTGATTGGTTCGCTACGCTCGAAACTTCAACCCGACTCTGATTTTTGTATTTCACGCTAATGGCTTTCCGGAAAAAATCCGCCATCCTCATCGCCGTGCTGGGCTTTACGCTCAGTGCCATCTTATTGTTCCTGCTGACCACCGCCAGCGCGAACACCGCCCTGTTTGCGCACGACTATCCACTGCTAATCGGACTGAATGTATTGCTGATCGTCACCCTGTTGGTGGCCGTGCTCATCCAGCTGGCGCGCCTGCGCCGCGAATACAGACAGGGAATCTTTGGCGTGCGCCTCAAGTCTCGCCTGTTGTTGATGCTGGCTTTGCTGGCCGTGTTGCCCGGTGCCTTGGTGTATGGCGTATCGATGCAGTTTGTCGTCAACAGCATCGATTCATGGTTTGATGTACGCGTCGACCGTGCGTTAGAAGGGGGGCTGCAACTCGCCCGCAATGTACTCGATGGCCAACTGGACGAACTTCGCGAACAGACAGCACGTCTTGCTGCACAGTTAAGCCACCCCCAGGATACCCGTCCGGCACGCTTCGACAAGCTCCGCGAACAAGCCAACCTGACGAGCCTGACCCTTTTTTCGGCACGGGGGCGAGTTCTGGCACACAGCACCAACCAACCCAATGCCCCGCCTCCCACGGCACCGCCGATCACTCCACTATCTGCTGTATCTGCTGTTCCTCTCGTGCAAGAAGCACAGCACGTCAAAACGGGCGGATCGCGGATTGAAGACAACGGCAAAGGTGGGCTGATATTGCGCGTATGGATACGAATGCCGTTATCCGGTGATGCCCCGGCAAGCGAGGCACGCATACTGCAAGCCACCCGCACCGTACCATCGACAATCGCCCAAAGTGCCAGCAGCGTGGAATCGGCTTATCGAGATTATCAGGAATTATCCTTGGGACGCTCGGGGCTCAATCGTATTTACATGCTGTCCTTGACCTTGACCCTGCTCTTGGCACTCTTTGCCGCCACCGCACTCGCACTTCTGCTGGCGCGTCGCATTGCAGCACCCTTGCTGATTCTGGCCGAAGGTACACAAGCGGTGGCTGCCGGTGATTTCACCCCGCGCGCCTCACTGGAAACTCACGATGAACTAGGCGTTCTGACCCAGTCTTTCAATCGCATGACCCGCCAGCTCTCCGAAGCCCGCGAGGAAACCGAGCGTCATCGCAGCAAGGTCGAAGCGGCCAGTGCCTATCTGGAAAGTGTGCTGGCCAATCTGTCATCCGGAGTCATGGCTTTTGATCGTCAATTCATGTTGCGTGCCAACAACCGGGGTGCCTGCACCATTTTGAATGACCCATTGAATGACATCGACGACCTGCCCCTAAGCGACTGGCCACGTCATGCTGAATTCAGAACAGCGATTCTCCAGGGCTTCATGCCACTAGACGCACCGTCCTCCGAACTCCGGACATGGCAGCAACAACTCGAAATCGGCAGCACCGAAACCGGTGGAATGCGCGTGACCCAAGTCCTTCTGATTAGAGGCTCCACACTACCCAATGCCACGGGCGGAGGCTATGTGCTTGTCTTCGACGACATCACCCGACTAATCGCCGCTCAACGCTCTTTGGCCTGGGGCGAAGTAGCACGACGACTGGCGCATGAAATCAAGAATCCTCTGACGCCCATACAGCTTTCTGCTGAACGGCTGCAACACAAGCTCTCTGACAAGCTCGATGACGAAGCACGCGCCCTGTTGAATCGGGCGACACGCACCATTGTCAATCAGGTAGAGGCGATGAAAAGCATGGTGAATGAATTCCGTGATTACGCACGTATGCCACCTGCGCAGATTCAGGCCATCGACCTGAACACACTCATTCAGGAGGTATTGGATCTCTATGAAAACAGTATGGCCCGCCCGGATGCAAAACTGACGCCTCAACTCCCCGCCGTAGCCGGTGATCCGGCACAACTGCGTCAAGTCATTCATAACCTGCTGAAAAACGCGCAGGAAGCCGGTGAGGATGCCCGCAAAGAATTCCCGGATCAGACACCTGAAATTCACCTGTCAACCCAACGGGATGACACGGGCGTTTCGATTACAGTGAAAGACAATGGCTGCGGTTTCCCCGCGCAAATATTGACGCATGCCTTTGAGCCTTATGTCACGACAAAGTCCAAAGGAACCGGACTCGGGCTGGCCATCGTCAAGAAAATCATCGATGAACATGGAGGCGATATTCGTATCGCCAATTGCAATCCCCACGGCGCAGAAGTCACACTTCATCTGCCTCTGGCATAATCCTAGCAACCTCAAGGAACCAACATGGCACGGATACTGGTTGTTGACGATGAAATTGGCATACGAGAATTACTCTCGGAAATTCTTGCCGATGAGGGTCATGATGTACGCCTCGCAGAGAATGCTGCCGCAGCTCGAATCGCTCGCGAAAACGAGCGCATCGATCTGGTGTTGCTTGACATCTGGATGCCCGAAACCGATGGAATCACGCTCCTCAAGGAGTGGGCAAGCAACGGATTACTCACTCTGCCCGTCATCATGATGTCAGGTCACGGCACCATTGATACCGCCGTTGAAGCAACGCGTATCGGTGCGATTGATTTTCTGGAAAAACCCATCGCGCTTCAAAAACTGCTGGCAACCGTTAAAAAAGGACTCGCCAAAAAACCGGCACCCGCCACAACCGGGCTGACACTTGCCGCATTTACACGATCAGCCGCCTTGCGTGATCTCAAGAAGCGACTGGAACAGGTTGCCACGAGCAGCCGCACGGTCATGCTGCGCTCCGCACCGGGTGGTATGGCAGAATTGGCCGCACGCACCCTGTTGTCACCCGCTCGCGCCTGGCTCGACCTGACCCAGGACAGCACCCCGCTCACACTGGAAGCATTAGAAGAAGTTCGCGGAGGTTTGCTGTTTGTCGATGAATTGGGACGCATGAACCGCTTGCAGCAAAAGAACCTCGTCTTTGCCGCCGAACGGCTGGCACGTTACGATCTACGCCTGATCGCCGCGACCGCCATGGATCCGGCCACACTCACCGCCCAGGGCTGGGATGACAACCAGCTCAAACAGCTTTTCGATGTCTGGCTCGCCATCCCATCCATGACCGATCTGCGTGAGGACATTCCAGAAATAGCGACCCACTTGCTCGCGCAACGCACCGAAACCAAAGAAGCCCCTGTCCGGCGTTTTTCTCCAACGGCACTCAACATGCTACGGCAGCACGATTGGCCTGGCGGTTACGATGAATTGAAAAACACCGTGAAATCGCTGGCCGCCGCAGCACTGGATGAGGAAATCCAAGCCGAAGATGTCACCCGACTTTTTGCTGCGCAAGGACATGGCAACCCGATTCCCAACGGGTTTTCATCCGAAATGCTGAGTCTGCCACTGCGTGAAGCGCGAGAATCTTTCGAGCGCATCTATTTTGAACACCATTTACGCATCGATGGCCACAACATGACACGTCTTGCTGAAAAAACAGGTCTTGAACGCACCCACCTTTATCGAAAGCTCAAGGATCTGGGGCTCCGTCCGGGGCGCAAGGAAGAAGAACGCACGCCCGAGGAATGAATCGGTGGCATGAGCCACGCCACACATGCTCACTCGCTCACACTTCCAGACTCAAGCATCCCTGTCTTGAGTAAGCCCTAGGCGTTCCAGCAATCCATCCAACTGATCGAGACTATTGAAATCGATGGTCAGGCTCCCCGCACCTTTCTTGCGGGTGACCAGCTTGACCGACGCGCCCAGCGTATCAGCCAGTGTTTCCTGCAAACGCAGCAAATCACGATCCACCTTGCCTGAGCTGGTCGTTTCACGCTCTGCCGGTGGATGCAATTCACGCTGTACCAGCTTTTCCGTTTCACGCACCGACAAGCGTTTATGCACCACCATCGCCGCCAGTCGTGCCTGCTCTATTTTGGATAACGGTAGCAAGGCACGCGCATGGCCCATATCGAGCTCGCCGGAAAACAGACATTCCTGTACGGGCTTGGCCAGGTGCAGCAGACGCAGCAGATTGGAGGCGGCAGGCCGAGAACGACCCACGGCATCGGCGGCTTGCTGATGGCTCATGCCAAACTCGTCGATCAAGCGCTGAATGCCAGCCGCTTCTTCGAGCGGGTTGAGGTTTTCGCGCTGGATGTTTTCGATCAACGACATCGCCAGCGTGGCTTCATCGGGGATTTCGCGCACCAGCACCGGCACTTCGCTGACCCCAGCCAGCTGTGCGGCACGCCAGCGACGCTCGCCGGCAATGATTTCATAGCGATCTTCACCCACCGGCCGGACGAGTATCGGCTGCATGATGCCCTGCGCCTTGATCGATGCCGCCAGCTCATTGAGCGAGTCTTGATCCATGCGGGTACGTGGCTGGTACTTGCCCGGTTGCAAGCGGGTCACTGGCAAGCTGTCCTGTCGTGTGGATTCCTGCGTCGTCTGCGTATCCAGCAAAGCGTCCAGGCCACGCCCCAGGCCTTTCTTTTTCGGGGGATTCATACTGTCTCCTTGATTGCAGTTCGCGTCATCAATTCCGTCGCAAAAGCCAGATACGCCTGCGCACCTTTGGAACTTTTATCAAAAAGCACCCCCGGAATGCCATAACTGGGTGCCTCGGCCAGGCGGATATTGCGGGGGATTACGGTTTTGAACACCTTGTCGCCAAAATGCTGTTCCAGTTCAGCCGATACCTGGTGCCCCAAGGTGGCTCGACTATCGAACATCACCCGAAGAATGCCAATCACTTTGAGATCCCGGTTGAGGTGAGCATGCACTTTCTTAATTGTATTGACCAGATCAGACAATCCTTCCAACGCATAGTATTCACATTGCATTGGAATGATGACATTATGTGCCGCACACAAGCCATTGAGTGTCAGCATGGACAGCGAAGGCGGACAATCGATGAGCACAAAATCGTATTCGGTGGCGTGCGCCGCCAACGCCTCCTTGAGCCGATGTTCGCGACGTTCCAGTTCCACCATTTCGATTTCCGCCCCTGCCAGATCGCGATTGGCGGGGAGAACATCATACTTGGCCTCGCTGCTCACCCGAACTTCCGTCAGTGTCGCCAGCCCCACCAGCAGGTGATAAACGGACTTTTCCAGAGACCGTTTATCCACACCACTGCCCATCGTGGCATTGCCTTGCGGATCGAGATCGATCAACAAGGTGCGCTGCCCTTTGGCCGCGAGTGCTGCCGCCAGATTGACCGAAGTCGTGGTCTTGCCGACACCACCTTTTTGGTTTGCAATGGCAAAAATATGCATGGGGATTTCCTTTTAATTGCGCAGAATCGTCAGCAAATGACGTTGAGCATCCAGCCCCGGAACGTGTAGCGACTGTGTCTGCGCTACGCACCAACCGCTCGGTAATCGAGCAACTTCCTCTTCAGGATCAACACCTTTCATCGCCAGCAACGGTGAGTTTGGCGCGCATAAATGTCCTGCCACCTGGACAAACAGTGCCAACTCTGAAAAAGCCCGGGAAATGACGGCATCAAACAACAGGGGGGGCATGTAATCTTCGACACGGCCACAGTGGACACTCACATTACTCAAACCCAACTCGATTTTGGCCTGTTGAAGAAAGCTGGCTTTCTTGTGATTCGCTTCGATCAGAGTCACCGCCCTGTCCGGTCGCGCCAAGGCCAGCGGAATCCCCGGCAAGCCACCGCCGCTGCCCACATCCGCCAACGAGGCATAGCCCGCAAGATGGGGAAGAACGGTCAAGGAGTCCAGCAAATGATGACTCACCATCTGCTGTTCATCGCGTACCGCGGTGAGGTTATGCACGCGATTCCATTTACTCAACAACGACAAATACGCCAGCAAACGCGCTTCCGTACCCTCGGGCAAACTCAGTTCAAGCTGACGGATGCCTGTATGCAACAGCGAAGCAACGGATGCCGCAGCACTCATTTGCCGACCCCTTTCTGTAGTGCCAAGCGCTTCATATGCACCAACAACAACGAAATGGCGGCAGGCGTCACCCCTTGCATACGACTCGCCTGCCCGAGTGTTTCCGGACGATGCTGATTCAGGCGCTGGCGCACTTCAATCGACAGACCGTGCACAGTCGCATAGTCCAGATCCACCGGCAGACGCATTGACTCATGCGTCTGCGCACGCTGCACATCCTCGTGCTGCCGATCGATATAGCCTTGATATTTCGCCTGAATCTCAACCTGCTCGATCACCGCTTCATCCAGTTCTATCGCCGCTTCAGCAAAGCCCGGCAGGGTGGCAAGAGCGGCATAACTGACCGGGGGACGGCGCAGCAGATCAAACAGGCGATACTCGCGCTCCAATGTTTGCCCGAGCACACGCAACGCATCCGCTTCACCCACTTGTTTAGGCTGAACCCAGGTTTTTTTGAGTCGCTCGCTCTCGGCAGCGATAGCATCCCGTTTGCGATTAAAGGCATCCCAACGCAGATCATCCACCAGCCCCAGCTTTCGCCCAATCTCGGTCAAGCGCAGATCGGCATTGTCTTCACGCAGACTCAAACGATACTCGGCACGACTGGTAAACATCCGGTAAGGTTCGGAAACGCCCCGTGTAATCAGGTCATCCACCAGCACACCCAGATAGGCCTGATCGCGCTGGGGCGACCAGGCATCCTCCCTGCCCTGCGCCTGCAATGCCGCATTGACACCTGCCAGCAAACCTTGCGCGGCCGCTTCTTCGTAGCCCGTGGTGCCATTGATCTGCCCAGCAAAAAACAAGCCTGCAATCGACTTGGTTTCCAATGTCGTTTTCAAGTTGCGCGGATCAAAATAATCGTACTCGATTGCATAGCCTGGTCGCAAAATATGTGCATTTTCCAGACCCCGCAAACTCCGCACCAAGTTCAACTGTACATCGAACGGCAGACTGGTAGATACGCCTTGCGGATAAACCTCATGGGTCGTCAGCCCTTCGGGTTCCAGAAAAATCTGGTGACTGTCTTTATCGGCAAAGCGATGAATCTTGTCTTCGATGGAAGGACAATAACGCGGCCCCACACCTTCAATCACACCGGTAAACATCGGTGAACGATCCAGTCCGGCGCGGATGATGTCATGCGTGCGCGCATTCGTATGCGTAATCCAGCACGGCACTTGACGCGGATGCTGCTCACGCCGCCCAATAAATGAAAAAACCGGCGCAGGGTCGTCCCCCGGCTGAATCTGGCACACTGAATAGTCAATCGTGCGTCCATCAATCCGAGGCGGAGTCCCCGTTTTCAGTCGTCCAATGGGTAAATTCATCTCGCGCAAACGGTGAGACAAGGAAATGGCAGGAGGATCACCCGCCCTACCCGCCGGATAATGGCTCAAACCCACATGAACCAAACCATTCAAAAACGTACCGGCCGTCAGCACCACGGTGGGCGCTTCAAAACGGATGCCGAGCTGCGTCACCACACCACAAACACGATCGCCCGTGAGAACCAGATCATCAACGGCCTGCTGAAACAAAGTCAGGTTCGACTGATTTTCCAGTCGTTGCCGTATCGCAGCCTTATATAAAAGCCGATCAGCCTGCGCTCGTGTTGCGCGCACCGCCGGGCCTTTACTGGAATTCAAGGTGCGGAACTGGATTCCAGCTTCATCAGTTGCCGCTGCCATCGCGCCACCCAGCGCATCCACCTCTCGCACCAGGTGTCCTTTACCAATCCCACCGATTGAAGGATTGCACGACATTTGTCCCAAGGTCTCAATATTATGCGTGAGCAGTAGCGTTTGCGCGCCACAACGCGCCGCAGCCAACGCAGCCTCCGTTCCGGCATGGCCACCACCCACTACGATGACATCAAAACGCTTGGAAAAAAGCATCACAAAACCCGCGTGAAAATCCAGTAAAAAGAGGCGCAATGATACGCCACTCGCAACAGTCAATAAAGACTGACGGGCGGTTTTGTTTCACGTGAAACAAAAGATTGAACCAATCCGGCCAAAGCAAGCATGTTTCACGTGAAACGTGCTTACTTTATTTCCCAATACAGAAGCGAGAAAAGATAGCCCCCAGCAAATCATCTGCCGTAAATTCGCCTGTGATTTCACCAAGCAATAGCTGACAGCGGCGTAATTCCTCAGCACACAATTCCAGTTGAAACACAGTCGCGACGGCTTGCTTCAGATAGCCCTGTGATGTGGCCAGAATTTGTAAATGTCTTTCTCGCGCCAGAATCAAGTCTTCGCCATGTTCCTGCCAGCCCACGATCCGAAGCAGTTCATCGTGTAAAAGCTGAATGCCCGCGCCATCGCGTGCAGACAAATACAAATGCACGCGCCCTTCCCGTTCGATACGTTGAGGTGCTTGACCAGAAAGATCGCACTTGTTGTGTATCACCAAACGCTCGACCTTGTCGGGAAGCTGCTGTGCCAGAGCAACATCATCGAGGGTATAACCGTAGCGCGCATCTACCAATTGCAAAATGACATCCGCGCGCTCGATTTCCTGCCAGCTGCGCTGTATACCGAGTTGCTCTACCACATCCCCTGTTTCGCGCAAACCGGCCGTGTCGATAATGTGTAATGGAATACCCTCGATCTGAATCATCTCGCGCAAAGCATCGCGTGTTGTCCCTGCAATCTCTGTAACGATGGCGCGATCTTCGCCTGCCAGACAATTCAGGAGCGATGATTTACCGACATTCGGCGGCCCCGCGAGGACAACCTGCAAACCCCGACGTAACAAACTGCCTTGCCGTGCACGCAGTTGCAAATTCGCCAACTCATCATGCAAACCTTGCAAACGCTGTGGCACTTGCGCTTCTTCCAACAAGGTTGCCGCATCGATTTCTTCGTCCGGAAAATCCAGCGTCGCCTCGATCAGCATCCGAAAATGAATCAAGCGTTCGACAATTTCATGTACCTGCCGGGAAAAATCTCCAGACAAGGAACGTACCGCCGAACGTGCTGCCTGGATGCTGGAGGCATCGATCAAATCCGCCACTGCCTCGGCTTGCGCCAAGTCGAGCTTATCGTTGAGAAAAGCGCGCTGCGTAAACTCACCCGGCGCAGCCAGCCGCGCACCCAGTTCAAGACAACGCTGCAACAGCAGATGCATCACCACCGGCCCACCATGGCCTTGTAGTTCGAGGACATCCTCCCCGGTAAAGGAATGGGGCGCAGGAAAATAAATCAGAATACCCTGATCGATCAGTTGCCCTTGCGCATCATTGAAATGACTCAAGGTGGCATGACGGGGCTTAAGATGAAAATCAGGCTTGTTTTTTTGCCCGCAAAGCTGCTCGGCAAAGCCGGTCAGTGATGCTCCCGAAACACGCACCACTCCGACTCCACCTCGTCCAGGAGCCGTTGCGATTGCCGCAATGAGTTCGCCCGATGGGTTCAAGGGCTACCCTTAAGCTGCTTTGTCGCCACCCGCCTCGATCACCTGATTGATTTTCCACTGCTGCGCAATCGACAGGACATTATTCACGATCCAGTACAGCACCAGCCCCGAAGGAAAAAACAGAAACATGCCCGTAAACATAACCGGCATGAAGGCCATGACCTTGGCCTGAATCGGATCGGGGGGTGCGGGATTGAGCCGCGTTTGCCATACCATGGTCAAGCCCATGATGATGGGCAGGATGAAATAAGGATCTTTGGCAGAAAGGTCATGAATATAACCAATGAACGGTGCGTAACGCATCTCGACCGAGCCTAGTAGCACCCAATACAAGGCAATGAACACCGGAATCTGCACGAGCACGGGCAAGCAACCACTCAAGGGATTGATTTGTTCACGCTTGTAAAGATCCATCATTTCCTGATTCAAGCGCGCACGGTCATCACCATACGTTTCCTTGAGTTTGGTCAGCTTGGGTGCTACAAGCCGCATTTTTGCCATGGATTTATAACTGGTCGCCGATAAGGGATAAAACGCCAGCTTGAGAAGAACCGTTAAGGCAATGATGGCCCATCCCCAATTACCCACCAGCTTGTGCAGCATTTCCAGTACCCAGAACAAGGGCGAGGCAATGACTGTCAACCAGCCATAATCAACGACCAGATCCAGCCCCGGCGCAATTTTGGCCAGCTTGTTCTGTTCTTGAGGGCCTGCATAAAGCGGCACATCGATGATTTGTTTCCCCCCAGGAGGGATCGATGCCAATGACATTTTGAAGCCCGCACGATAAAGATCTCCACCCAATTTTTCCATGTAGAAATCACGTTGCTGATGTCCCTGCGGCAACCAGGCCGATACAAAATAATGCTGCACCATCGCAATCCAGCCATTATCGGCCTTTTGCGCAAAATGAGCCTTACCCTTGGCAATATCTTCGAAGCCGACCTTCTGATATTTGTCTTGCTCCGTATACACCGCCGGACCTGTAAAGACATGAACACCAAAGACCCCTCCCGTGCTGCCTTCTGGCGGTTTGTCATCGCGCAACAGATGGAAATAGGCCGACGGCGTCAGCGCAACACTACTCTTGTTTTCAATTTCATAAGAAACATCAATAAGATAACTGCCGCGATGAAATGCATATTGTTTTGTCACTTGAATCCCGTCAAGCACAGGCGCCTGCAAGCGTACAAGCAACTCATTCTCACCCTCTTTCAAGGTATTGCTTCCAGGTACAAACGTATACAGGGTTTTGTGATTGGGTAAACCATCACCCATCAAGCCGCTTTGCGCTTGATAAACGTGTTTTTCCCCATGATCCAGCAGTACAAAAGTTTTGTTTTTGTCTTCTGTGGCATGATGGGTCACGAGTTCAAGCCGCGTTAAATCCCCTCCTTGCGCAGAGACTTCAGCGGTATACAGATCCGTTTTGATGATCTGTTTGGGCACCATTGCAGACACAGAGTGTTCCGACGAAGCAGCAGAAACAGCCGCTGCTGTCGTTACTGCGGGTGTTGTCACTGATGGAACAGCCCCGCCATCCACAACCGATGAAGATGACTGAACCGATTGACTGGCAACCACAGGTGCCTGAACTGATTCTGGATGATTCTGCTTCTGCCAGGATTCCCAAAGCATGATGATGGAAAAGGAAAAAACCAGCAAAAGTATCAGGCGTTGGTTATCCATCGACAATGATCTTTCGAAAAATAAGTTCAGGGAACCGGATCACAACCACCGGGATGCCAAGGATGGCAACGCCCTATTCGGCGTAATGCAAGACCACCTCCACGAATCAGGCCGTGGCGTTGCAAAGCTTCATCCGCATAGGCGGAACAGCTTGGATAAAACCGGCAATTCGATCCAAGAAGAGGGCTGATGAAATACCGATAAAAGCGGATCAAGACAATCAACGGATAAATCCATAATGCTTTCATCGCATTCATGATTCATTTTGTTTTTAACGTGAAATACAAAAATCAGAGTCGGGTTGAAGCTTTGAGCGTAGCGA
>CAYTHB010000004.1:0-74923 GCA_964437515.1 uncultured Sterolibacterium sp. | reverse complement strand
CCTTGCAGAACGAATTCACGCGCGCGGCGGCGGGGTGTTTTGGCAGCCATCAGCGCACCGCTTTCAGCAGGTTGACCATTTCAATGGCGGCTTGCGCGGCTTCTGCGCCCTTGACGTGCATGCGTACCAGAGCCTGATCGTCGTCTTCCGTAGTCAATACCGCATTGGCGATGGGGATGCCAGTTTTCAGTTGCACATCGAGCACACCGCGCGCGGATTCGTTGGAGACGATCTCGAAGTGATAGGTCTCGCCACGGATTACGCAGCCGATGGCGACGAGCGCGTCGAAGTGGCCGCTTTGCGCCATGGCTTGCAGCACCAGCGGAATTTCCAGTGCGCCGGGTACTGATGTGCGGGTGATGTTGTTTGCCGACACGCCCAGACGTTGTAGTTCGTTGATGCAGGCCGAAATCAGCCCGTCGCCGATGTCGGGGTTGAAGCGGCTGACGACGATGCCGATACGCAAGCCCGCACCGGAGAGGTCAGCTTCGATTTCCTTGATGGATGATGACATATTGATTGCTTTCAGGTTTTGCTGCCGTCTGCTGCCAGATAGCCGCAGACTTCGAGGCCGAAGCCGGTCATGCTGGGCATTTTGCGCGGGCTGGACATGAGACGCATCTTGCCGACCCCGAGGCTGCGCAGGATTTGCGCGCCGATGCCGTAGGTGCGCGGATCCCACTTTTGGGGCGGACGGCTGCTTGTGTCTGTGGATTCGGCACGCAGAGCCGCCAGCAGATTCTGCGCGTTTTCCGGGTTCTGTCGTTGCAGCAGGATGATGACCCCGCTCCCCGCGTCGGCGATGGTCTGCATCGCCTGGTCGATATTGAACGAGTTGCGCGGGCTGTTGCAGCCGAGAAAATCCAACAGTGAGGCGGATTCTTGCACCCGTACCAGGGTTTCCTGGTCGCGCTGAATTTCGCCGCGGACGAGTGCCAGATGCACCTCGCCCGAGGTTTTGTCTTCAAATGCGGTGAGCTGGAATTTGCCGTGGTGACTGAGAATTTCTTTTTCCGCCACGCGCTCGATGAGGGTTTCGGTTTCGCTGCGGTAGTGAATCAGGTCGGCAATCGTGCCGATTTTGAGGTTGTGTAGCTTGGCGTATTCGATGAGATCCGGCAGTCGTGCCATGCTGCCATCATCCTTGAGAATTTCGCAGATGACAGCGGCCGGCGTGCATCCGGCAATCGCCGAAAGATCGCAACCGGCTTCGGTGTGTCCGGCACGCACCAGCACGCCGCCGGGTTTTGCCATGATCGGGAAGATATGACCGGGCTGAACGACATCGCTGGCCTGGGCATTCTTGGCGACGGCTGCCAGCACGGTGCGCGCGCGGTCGTGTGCCGAAATGCCGGTACTCACTCCTTCGGCGGCTTCGATGGAGACGGTGAAGGCGGTGGAAAACTGGCTGCGGTTATCGCGCGCCATCTGCGCTAGGCCGAGCTGACGGCAGCGGTCTTCGGTGAGCGTGAGGCACACCAAGCCGCGACCATGACGCGCCATGAAGTTGATGACTTCGGGCGTGACGTGTTCGGCGGCGATGACCAGATCGCCTTCGTTTTCGCGGTCTTCCTCATCAACGAGGATGACCATCTTGCCGGCACGGATGTCGGCGATAATGTCCTGAATCGGGCTGACGTTCATGAGACTTTGTAGGAGAAAGAGCAAAGTGCGTATTGTAATGGAGGAGCCGTCATGAAGGGTTCCAAAACGATCAAGGTGTATGCTTTTGAAGGCATGATTCCTGTGGTGGAGCCTTCATCCTTCGTGCATCCATCGGCTGTGCTGATTGGCGATGTCATCATCGGCGCGAATGTGTTCATCGGCCCTTGCGCTTCCTTGCGTGGTGATTTTGGTCGTTTGATCGTCATGGCGGGCAGCAACATACAGGATGGTTGTGTAATGCATGGTTATCCCGGAACCGACACCGTCGTTGAGGAAAATGGTCATGTCGGGCATGGCGCGGTGCTCCACGGCTGCACCTTGCGGCGCAATGTGATGGTCGGCATGAATGCGGTCGTCATGGATGATGTGGAGATTGGTGAATCTTCCATCATTGCGGCATCCAGTTTTGTCAAAGCTCGCATGATCGTACCGCCACGGGTGCTGGTGGCGGGTGTTCCGGGACGGATTGTGCGTGAGTTGACCGATGAAGAAGTGGCAGGCAAGACACGAGGCACGGCAACGTATCAAAAACTGACGCAACGTTCGCTGGCAACGATGGAGTATGTGGATGCATTGACCGCAGTCGAGCCGAATCGGGGACGCGTGAAGTGGTAGCGACAGAGAAAAATCAGTGCCTGTGAAAATGTTGTCACGAGCACAGCGGTACGGCGATCAATGTCCGTTCATGCCTGTCCGGCAGTGTTCAGCAAGAGCAGGCTGTGGCAGACGAAGCGCCACTCCGAAGGGTCGACGGGGGTGATCGAGAGACGATTGCCGCGTTGAAGTACGCGCATACGCTCCAGTTCAGTATGGGCGCGTAATTCGGGTAAGCCGATACAGCGGGTTTTTTGTGTGATGCGGACATCGACATTGAACCAACGTGGTTTTTCAGGTGTGGCTTTGGGATCGAAGTATTTGCTTTTCGATTCAAATTGCGTCTCATCGGGATACGCCAGACGGCTGACTTCTGCCAAGCCAACAATGCCCGGCGTGGCGCAGTTGGAATGATAGAAAAACACCTTGTCGCCAACTTTCATTTGGTCACGCATGAAGTTGCGTGCCTGATAGTTTCGGACGCCATACCATGCGACCTGTTGCCCTGGCATGGCCAGTACATCATCGATCGAGCAGTCGGTGGGTTCAGACTTCATTAACCAGCAGCGCATATTGTTAGCGTGAAATACAAAAATCAGAGTCGAGTTGAAGTTTCGAGCGTAGCGAGCCAATCAGTAGCCGCCCCTTGAGGGGCGGATGGGTGGGGTGGGCGTATCGGGTAACGAGTATTTCATCCTCTGCGGGTGGAAATGGTCACCATGATCGTTAGCCTTTGATTCCGAATCTTTTAGCCGTGATTCTATACGTCCTGGTTGAGCCGTATTCCCAGTTCGCGATCAGCCTTCTGGATGTGCTGCGTCCACCAGTAATCCAGAAATACCGTCACTCCATGCACGGCATGAATGTCACCGTCTGCGATACGCTGTTCAAACTCCGCAATGCGTTGCCAATAGGCACGATGCTCAGTGAAGTGGGCCACGACATAAGCATCCTGTTCCAGATGCTGTTTCATCAGGGTTTCTTCGAACAGTAGATGATAGGCAGCGTATTCGTTGAGTTGTTTCAGGATGCCCGGCAGACGCTTGAGTGCGTGTGTGGGGTCTATTTTGTCCAGATCCAGCATTTTGTTGAGCAGACCAAAAAGACGCTGATGCTGCTCATCCAGTGTGGGCACACCGATGGAGTAACTTTCTTCCCAAACAAATTTTGGCTTGAAGGGGCTCAACATGTTTGTGTCCAGAGTCCGTAGTTTGATCTCTAGTCGCCAGTCTGTGTCTGACGGCGCGCCTTAAGCGAAAAAGATGCTCAATTCTTTGTACGGGTATTTCTGATTCAAGGAAGAGTATAGAGCGATATCGCTTAAGTAATACTATTCGGACTGAAGAAATTGTAACAAACATTAAATTCTGTAATGAGCCACGGTGTCACGAAGCTGCATGGCAAGCGTGTCGAGTTGGGCGGCTGTCTGATGGCTACCCGTGGCTGACTGGCCTTGTTGATCCGCCATTTGAGCGATGTGTTCGATATTCTGGGCAATCTGCTGTATGGCCGCGTCCTGTTCGCGGATAGCGACGGCGATGCTTTGAACATTACTGGAAATGACGCCTGAGTCCTGGCCGATTTTTTGCAATGCCGCTTCGGTATTGCTGACCAGCTCCAAGCTGGTGGTCGTCTGTTCTGTGGCGTGCTGCATATTGCTGACGGTTTCGTTCATTTGTGACTGGATTTCACTGATGATGGCAGCGATTTCCTGTGTGGCATTGCCGGTGCGCTCGGCCAGTTTGCGGACTTCATCGGCTACTACGGCGAATCCGCGTCCTTGTTCTCCGGCGCGGGCGGCTTCGATGGCGGCATTGAGTGCCAGTAGATTGGTTTGATCGGCAATTTCACGGATGACCTTGACGATGCCATCAATCTTGTTTGAGCTGTTTTCGAGTTGGCCGATGCGTATTCCGGATTCCTGAATCAAACGGGCAATATTTCTGACGTTATCGACCGTGGCTGTCATTTCAATGAGGGTCTGGTCGACGCTGTCACGGGCATGGGCAACAAACGCGGTGGCTGTGGCCGCATTGGCCGAGGTTTCACCGAGGCTGGCCGAACTTTGTTCGACGGCAGCGGCAACGGATGAGGAGGCCGCTCCCTGTGTCGAAGCACTTTGAGCCACTTGTTCGCTAGCCCCTGAGAGTGCATGGGCGGTGGCTGCAATCTGTTCGCTGGCTTGTCGGGTTTCTTCGATGACATGGCGTAGCTTTTGCATCAAGGCATTGATGGCATGGCTGACTTTCAGCGTTTCGCGCACGCCACTCATGGGGATTTTTCGGGTGAAATCGTCCTGTGCGACCGCCAATTCTGCAGCGGCGACAAGGTCATCCAGAGGCCGGCGTATGCTGCGTGCCACGCTGTAGAACCATGCAATACCGATGCCCATGCACAGCGCCAGCAATAGTGCGGCCATGCCAAATCGCTGGAGAATCTGTGTTTCGATACGGTCGATGGGTACGGATACTTCCAGTATGCCCCTCACGTCTCCCTGCTTCCAGTCATGGCGGGGTGAGTCGGGGTGGCTGTTATGACAGGAGATACACGATTCGTGCGTCATGATATCGGCCTTGGCCAGTCGCATGACGGGAATTCCGTTACGATTTTCGATCCGGGAGAAGCTGGACGTGGGGTTTTTTTCGAGCCAGTTCAGTGCATCTTCTTCAAAACCATCACGACGGACATCATCACCCTTGCGAAAGTTGAAGGGATAGCGTGAATACAGACGTAAGTGGTTCCCGGATTTGTCGGCTTCTGCCAAAGCGCGGATCAGTGTGGCGGGTACCGGGATGGTGTCGTTTTTCCCGGCGTAATCCGGCTGGACATGGATTCCGGCAGCACTTGCCTTCGGGACAATTTCCTTTGCATAGAACTTGCGAGCGTCTTCCGCGCTCTTGAGTGCCGATGAAGCGGCGGCGAGTCCGGCCTCTTCCAGTGTGGCCGCTTTCAGTTCAAATCCGACCCAGATCAGCGAAACAACAATCAGGAGCATGATGCCGCAGCCTGCCCACATCAGACGCGAAGACAGACTGGAAGATTCTGAAAACGAGATATTCGACATTATGGTGTGCCTGCTTTGACGGAGGTGAAGCGCTGGGAGGCTGATTCTTGCATACTACTTTAGTAACGTGTTGGGCAGTACGGAAAAAACCACACTGGAAGGGTGGTTGATGTCGTTGTACAGGGTGCTTGTTCCGCCATTTGCCTGTGCTTGTGAGGCAGAATTCCAGACCCCTTGAGCCTGATTGCTGGCGCTGATGGAGACGCGCAGGCGATGTCCTTTCTTGATGACGGCGGCCGCTGGGAAAATTTCCACCGGCACCAGAACCGGCTCGCCGGGAACGAGCAATTGTTTCGATGCGAGGGTGTACGGATGCCAGGGCTGGATCATTTCACCCTTGAGATAGCGCGAGCGCGTGGTGTCGACGGCGCGGAAGGCGGCGGACATCAGGCCATTGGTGATGGGGCGTGCGATGCCATCCGTACCAACATCATCGATACGCACTGAAATCGCGGCTTCTTGTGCCGTCGAAGACATCCAGATATCCGCTTGAATCGGTCCATTGATGTAGTAATCGCTGGTCATCGTTCCGGTTTCGTAATTGACGGCTTGTTGCAGTTTTTCCACGGTATCGCTTTCCCGATACCAGTCGAACAGAGGCAGGACGAAACCGAGGCTCCATTGCAGCCAACTGATGGATTTTTCGCTCCCATCGGCCGGAACGACCCATCCTCGTGCGAGATTGCCCTCCTTGTTGGTACCGACCCTGATTTCAGGGGCAGGAGGTTCGTTGATCGTATGTGTCGCTTCATCTCCTGTGGGCGCCGTGGTGGTCAGGCTCAAATCACCGTGCAGCCAGAGACGTTGTGGAACAGCTTGGGGATGAGGCCAGTCGGTACTGGTCGTATAGGCCGGCAAATTTGTACCGAGGCCGGCGACATACTGGGTCACTGTTGGCTGGAATTCGACACCGCTGGGGATGCCTTTCAGGTATTTGTCAAACCACTGCAACATCAACCCTGTCGCGGCAGGCGCACCCTGTTCGAACATATTGTTGTTGTCGATGAGCGTGGAGAGGATGGATTCGGCATGAGCCCCCGGAACGATCAGGAGTTTGGTGGGGACGTTGCGCTTGAGTTGCTCGTAGAGCAGGGGTTCATTGCGCTGGAAAATATCGCTGGACGAGCCGATGACAAAGGTCGGAACCTGGATTTTGTGGGCTTGCTCGATGGGGGAGCGATCGCTCCAGAAGGTGCCGTCATCCGTGGCGTAGCCGGTTTGTCCGGAGAGCGCGTTGTTGAGGAGCGGCAGAATGACGTTGTAGATGGCATCGACGTGCTGCTTCGTGGCAGCTTTGATTTGATCGGAATATTGCGGATATTTTGCAATGGCCTGATCGTTGAATACGCTGAGTGCCTGGGTCAGCGGTAGCCAGTTGGAAATGAACCAGGCATTGAGCATCCCCCCTGTGCCGATGGTGTCGCGCCAGGGATCACCCATGGGGATGTTCACGAAGGCTGCCTTGACCGAGGGATGACGCTGTGAGGCCGTGAATAAAGAGCTGATGCCCAGATAGGATGTGCCTGCGACACCGATATTGCCATTGAACCAAGGTTGTTCCGTAACCCAGTTCACTGTGTCGGCATAAGCCGCCTGTTCCGGTAGGCCAAACAGGTTGAGTTCACCATCCGACATTCCCGAGCCGAGTGAATCCACGGTGACGGAAATATAGCCTCGACGAATCAGAAATTGATCGGCACCACCGATGCCCAGCGTACTGGCAATCGGCATGATGCTGGAGAGTGCATTGCCTAAATCGATACGATAGGCATTCTGGGTCAGGACGACCGGGAATTTCCCCGGAATCGCATTGCCATTGGCATCCGCCGGTAAGGCCACCAATACCGCGAGTTTTTGCCCGGTGCGGGTGGTGATGAATTGCAAGGGCAGTTTGACGATACTGGGATAGTCCGGGTCGCGTGCATAGCTACGCCATTTGGCAAGGTCATTCGCGGTGACGGGTGGGTTGGGCTGGTTCGTCAGCAGACGGGTGCCAAGCGTGGTGGTTGATCCTGTGGAATTGCTGGTGCCCGGATAGCTGGGAGGCGGAACCTGTGGTCCGGCGGAGGGTGTTGGGCGGGAGGCGCTGGATGAGGCCGACAAGGGCTGCGTCCCATCTGAACCGTTGCCGCTGTTACATGCGGCCAGAAGCAGGGTGGCCCATGCCGTCAGGCAGATCAAGGCTCGAGTGTTGCAAGAGCGTGGCATGGTCATTCCTCCTCAGTGCGAAAGACCTGTTTGAATGGGAACAGCTTGTGTAACGTGAATGTTATCCCGAAGCGAAAGCAAGTTCAAACTGTTGTTTGAAAACGAACGTGCACTTGTCAACAGACATTGATTGCTGCGTGGGGTAGTGCAATAAATGACATACAGCAAAGGCTACCTTGACAAGCCCCACCCCTTCTTTTAAAGTTAAACGCAATTAAGAATCGCTCTCATTAACGACCGTGCGACAGAAGGCGGAAGGCGTGGATGAACTTGCCGGATGTCTCCGTGACCTGTAATTGGCAAGCCTCAGCCCGTCGTCCGTGGCTTTCACGACCCAAAGTTCAGTTTGCTGCTTGGAATTGTTTGACGCTCAGGTCGAGCGTTGGGAACCATCGCCATTGCAAGCAGTCAACCCGCTGGTTTTTTGTACTCCCTATTCAACTGGATCCTGTATCGACATGCCAACAAAATTCTCTTTCTCCCTTGTTTCACGACTCACGACTTCAGTTTTGGCCTTTTTGCTCGCGGCGGGCTCTCCTGCATTTGCGCAAGCTCCGGCCAGCGAAGTCACGGTGTACACCACCCGCGAAGTGACACTCATCGAGCCGCTGTTGAAGGATTTCACGGCACGCAGTGGCATCAAAGTCAACACGGTGTTCATCAAGGATGGTCTCTTGGAACGGGTCAAGGCAGAGGGGGCGCGCTCTCCGGCGGATGTGTTAATGACCGTGGATATTGGCAATTTGATCGACCTGGTTGAAAGCGGCCTGACACAAGCCCTCAAGTCACCCACACTGGAGGCTGCGGTTCCCGCGCATTTGCGTGCCGCCAATGGCCATTGGACGGCATTGTCGCTACGCGCCCGGGTGCTCTACGCAGAAGCCCAACTCAAGCCAGCGACTGTGCACTACGAAGATCTGGCGGATCCCAAATGGAAGGGGAAAATCTGTGTGCGCTCAGGTCAGCATCCGTACAACACGGCCTTGGTGGCCGCGATGATTGCCCACCATGGCGAAGCCAAAACCGAGCAATGGTTACGCGGGCTCAAGGCGAATTTAGGGCGCAAACCCATCGGCGGCGATCGTGATGTGGCACGCGACATTCTGGGGGGCATCTGCGACATCGGGCTGGCCAATTCCTATTATGTGGGACAAATGAAAGCCGCCAAACCAGGCACTGATGCCCGCAAGTGGGGCGACGGGATACAGGTATTCAAACCCACATTTGCCGCCCGTGACGCAGGCACGCATGTCAATATCAGCGGAGCCTCCATCGCGCGCCATGCGCCCCACAAGGCCGCTGCACAGGCTTTGCTGGAGTTTCTGGTGTCCGTACCGGCGCAGCAAGCCTATGCTCAGGCGAACTATGAATACCCTGTCCGCGAAGGCGTGTCTCTCGATCCATTGATTCAAGCCGCGATCGGCCCACTGAAGGCCGATAACCTGCCGCTAGGTGAGATCGCCAAACATCGCAAGCAGGCCAGTTTGTTAATTGACAAGGTCGGCTTCGATCAATAACCGCTGTCTCGTGAAAGATCGCATGTCACAGATCGTCCGGAGTTGCCGGACGATCATCCGTCGGAACCCTTTGTGCGGAACGCTGGGTAGCCGCTCCGTCGGGCCAGCGTGGTGGATTACGGCGCTATTGATCGCACTGGCCGTTGTGCTCCCCATGGCATCTCTGGCGAGCCTGGCGACCCATGCTGGCTTCGCGCATTGGTCCCATCTACTGCAACATGTGTTGCCCCATGCGCTGACGCACACCACTTTGCTGCTTGTCGGCGTTGGGCTGCTGACCACCGTCAGCGGAACCGCCTGCGCCTGGGTCGTCACAAGATACGACTTCCCGCTCCGCCAGACACTACAGTGGGCACTCCTGTTACCGCTGGCCGTGCCGACTTACATCGTGGCCTATGCCTATGTCGATCTGCTGCACCCGATCGGCCCGCTGCAAACCCTGCTGCGTGCCCTCTTGGGTTTTGACTCTCCGCGACAATTCCGTTTGCCGGATCTGCGCTCCATCGGCGGAACGATTTTCGTCCTCTCGGCCGTTCTTTACCCCTACATCTACCTGACGATGCGAACCATGTTTGCCTCACAACCGGAACGCTTGCTGGAGGTCGCACGCACCCTGGGATGCAGCCCACGAGAGGCCTTTATTCGAGTAGCACTGCCGATGGCAAGACCTGCACTGGCCGTCGGGCTCAGCCTGGCACTGCTCGAAGTGCTCAATGATATTGGGGCGGCAGAATTCATGGGGGTCACGACACTGACCGTATCCATTTACACGACTTGGATCACCCGCTCCGATCTGGGGGCTGCGGCGCAAATATCCGTGGCCATGCTCCTGATGGTCATCGCGCTGGTCTGGATGGAACACCAAGGGCGGCAGCATCAACGGCACGGGCTCATCCGCGGGATGCACCCGATACAAGCCCGCCGTTTGCATGGGCTGACCGCATGGGCGACGACCTTGATCGTCGGACTACCCGTATTTCTGGGCTTTGTGTTACCGACGGCGCACCTGATCTGGCTCGCCTGGCGACAATTCATGGAAGGGCACGGCCTGCCCTCCGGCCTGATCGACGGCGTTCTCAATTCAGCCGGACTGGCCTTGGGTGTCACGGCCATCACGCTGGGCGCAGGATTGATAGTCGCTTGGGCGGCAAGACCTTCGATCGGTACTTGGACGACACAAAGCTGGCTGGCGCGTTGCGCCTCGCTCGGCTACGCTATCCCGGGTACGGTTCTGGCCATTGGACTGATGCCCCCCGCCCTTCAGCTCGATGCTTGGATGGCGCAGGGGCTCGGCCTGCCCGGTCTGCCCATGATGGGACTGGGTGGCATTCTGGTCGTCGCCTGCGTCTTGCGGTTTCTCGCGATGCCTGTCGGGAACCTTGAGGCTGGATTAACGCGCCTGCCTCCGCATCTGGAACAAGCCGCCAGAAGTCTCGGCGAGAGCGCGGCCTCGACGCTCAGACGCGTCCATCTCCCCTTATTGCGCCCCGCCCTGCTGGCCAGCAGCCTGATGGTTTTCATCGACGTGATGAAAGAGCTCCCCGCGACCCTGCTGCTGCGTCCCGCAAACTTCGAAACCCTCTCGACCTTGCTGTACGCCGATGCCTCACGCGGAAGCTACGAGCATGGTTCTATGGCCGCCTTGCTCATTGTCATGGTGGGGCTACCCGCCGTCATGCTGCTGAGCCGGACACAACAGAATTCGACCCAGCCCACGTCCTCATGAATACACTCACCCTGGATGCGCTTCAGATAGGCTACCCCGGTGCGGATGCCCCCGTACTGAAAGACCTGTCCATGTCCCTCGAACTGGGGAAAATTGCCTGCCTGCTGGGTCCATCGGGCTCTGGAAAAAGCACCGCATTGCGTGCCATCGCGGGCTTTGAACCGTTACAGGCGGGGCGCATCATACTCGGCGGGCGGGTTCTTTCAGCCCCCGGTATCCACATCGCTCCTGAGCATCGGGGGGTCGGCATGCTGTTCCAAGACATCGCGCTTTTTCCGCACCTGGATGCACAATCCAATATTGCCTTTGGCCTACGCCACCTGCCCAAAGCAGAACGTCAGGCACGTGTAGAAAAACTACTCGCCCTCGTGGGCCTCCAGCATTGTGCGCAACGGATGCCGCATCAAATGTCCGGCGGCCAACAGCAACGTATCGCATTGGCGCGTGCCTTGGCTCCAGCACCGCAACTCTTGCTACTCGACGAACCCTTCTCCAGTCTGGAAACAGCAACACGCCGCCAACTGGCTCTTGATGTTCGTGCCATTCTCCGTGAAGCCGGCCAGACCGCGCTCATGGTGACACATGATGCAGAAGAGGCAGAACAGATGGCAGACTGGATCGGGGTTTTTGGAGAAGGACGATTCTCCAAATGGCATCCATCGACGCGATAAATTCTTCTGCAAAAAATCAAATCAGGATGATGGTCATGCCTGTAAGGTGTGCAGCAGGTGCGCTTGGTAGGGGTGTGCATAGTCGGCGAAACAACTTGACACATTTTGTCCGTCAACAGATAATGAGAAATATTCTCATTATCTGTTGACGGGGTCTGGAATGTTCAATATGCAACGGCGTCAATTTTTGTGGCAGATCAGCGCACTGTTGGGAAGCGCGGCATTGCCAGGCTGGACGCTTGCCGCGACGGAAGGTCGCGTGCTTCGGGTGGGTGGCGGCTGGCGCATGAATGGCAGTGAGTTTCAGATTGGTGCGTTGCAGGTGGATTGGGCTGCCGGTCGGGTGATGCAGCAGTTCGCGGTCACTACGCCGACCCTGCCCCACGCCATCGTGCCGGAAGCGGGTGGCGGATTCATGGCGGTGGCGACACGTCCGGGCACTTGGTTGTTGCGTGTGGATGCGGCGGGGAAGGTGAGTCATCGCATCACTTCGGCAGACGAGGGTAATGCGCGAACCTTCGATGGCCATGTGATCGCCAGCCATGATGGGCAGTGGTTGTATACCGGCGAGACCGATCGCAAGACCGGGGCTGGCTGGGTGAGCGTGCGTGATGCGCGCGACTTGCGCAAAGTGGCGGAACATGTGACCTATGGCATTGACCCACACCAGATCCTGGTGGATGCAGAAGGCAAGCTGATTGTTGCCAATGGCGGTATTCCGCGCACTCCAACGGGCGACAAGCGTAATTTGGACAAGATGAACCCGACACTGGTGCGTATGGATGCGCAGAACGGTGAGAAGCTGGGTGAGTGGTCGTTGCGCGACAAACGCCTGAGCCCGCATCACATTGCATGGAATCAGCCGACGGAAACATCGAAGCGGGTACTCCTTGGTGTCGGTTTGCAAGCCGAGCATGACGATCCTGCTGAGCGTCGTGAGGCACCTTTGCTGGCCGTATGGGACGGACAGAAGCTGGAAATTCCTAGTTATGTCGTGGCTGATGGCTATGCCGGAGATGTTGCTGCCGGGCCGGATGGGGGCTTTGTGCTGACGGCACAACGCGCCAACCGCATCGTCTTGTGGCGACCGCAACAGGCAGGAGAATTGCTGACCATTGGTGAAGTGCAGAACCCCTGTGGCTTGTGGCCGCTTACCGATGCGCCGGGGGTAGCGATCGGTGGCGGGCTGGGTCTGGCACGTTGGCATCCGCGCGAATCGGCGCAAATGATGAGATGGCCAGCCGGTATGGCGGCGGGGAACCACTGGGCGTTGTTGGTGTGATGCGTACCCCGCTTATTCCTGCTGTTTTTCTGGTGAGCCTGCTGGCATGGAGTCAGTTGATTTCTCTGGAAGGTGTGGTGAACGTTTTGAGTCAGGTGGCTGGGTGAATCTCAAACCTCCCTTGTCGCGTACCGCACTTGTGGGTGTGATTGCTGCGCACGTCGGCTTGCTGGCGATGTTATGGCAGATGACGACCATTACAAAACCGCAAGCACCCATCGTGCTGAGCGTCAGCATGATTGACCCCGCTCCAGAACCTGAACCGGAGCTTGCTCCTGCACCCGCTCCAGCACCTACACAGCTAAAGCCCATCGTGCAGCCACCGCGTCTGGTCAGCCAGTCTGCGCCTAAACCGAATGACACCACGGTTGCCGTAACACCGCAGGAGTCTGTAGCAACGCCTGTTCCCGTACAGGAAAGCCCGACGCAAATGAATACAACGGCGGTAAGCCATACGCCGACGATCGCAAATAATGCAGCACCGCCAGCCCCTAGCCCTCCGCGTTTTGATGCTGCATACCTGGATAACCCGAAACCCGTCTATCCGCTGATTTCACGTCGAATGAAAGAAGAAGGACGGGTGCTGCTACGGGTTCAGGTCGCAGCCAACGGTCTGGCCGCTGACGTGGAAATTCAAACCAGCAGTGGCTCGTCGCGCCTAGACCAATCGGCGCTGGAAACCGTGCGCCGCTGGAAGTTTGTACCTGCACGCCTGGGTAGCGAGGCTGTCGCCGCCAGCGTGCTGGTACCTGTTGTCTTTTCATTGAAGGAGTAAGTATGGAGAACTCACTGGGCTTTAGCCATTTTCTTGCCGATGCGGATGGCATCGCACGTTTTATTCTGCTTGTTTTGCTGGTGGCATCGATCGGAACCTGGTACCTGATCGTCACCAAAGGGGTGCGTCTGTATGGAGCACGGCGACGTAGTGCGGATTTTCTGGCGGCCTTCTGGCAGGCAGGAAGCCTCGATGAAGTTGCACGTCGTCTGCGCGAAACGGGTGTGACCGATGCTTTCTCGCATCTGGTGCACCATGGTTTCACCGCCATCGAGCAACATCGCGCCGCACGAGATGGGCAGAAGACACGCGGCTTGATCGATGCCGGGACGTCGGATGAATTTCTCACCCGCGCACTCAAGCGGGCGATTGCCCAGGATCGCGCCCGTCTGGAATATGGCCAGAGCTTTCTGGCGACCGTGGCTTCTTCAGCACCCTTCGTCGGCTTATTCGGCACGGTCTGGGGTATCTACCATGCGCTGATTGCCATCGGTGCGAGTGGTCAGGGTACGCTCGATCAAGTCGCTGGCCCTGTGGGTGAAGCCCTCATCATGACGGCACTTGGTCTGGCCGTAGCGATTCCGGCCGCAGTGGCTTACAACGCCTTTGCACGCGCTAGCCGAAATACGTTGGCAGAGCTGGATTCATTTGCCCATGACGTGTTCACCTTCCTCGCCACGGGTCTCAAGAGCAGCCCTGAAGCGGGTAACGGTGCCGATGTGGTGGCAACCTCGGATCGAATCATCGCCCGTGTAGTTGCCAATTCGGCCGCCTGAAAAAGGAGAGTGCGATGAGCTTTGGTTCATTCTCGGAAACCGGTGGCGACGAGGCTTTGGCCGAGATCAACATGATTCCTTTGATCGACGTGATGCTGGTGCTGCTGGTGATTTTTATTGTGGCCGCCCCGATGCTGACGCATGCCGTCAAGGTCGATCTGCCGCATGCGGCTTCAACACCCAATCAGCCGCGCCCCGAAACCTTGCAGCTGAGTATTGATGGCGCGGGGCAGGTGTACTGGAACAAGACGGTCGTCAGCCAAGCTGAGCTGGCGGGAAAGCTGCAAGCCGCCGCGCAGTTGCAACCGCAACCCGAGTTGCATCTCAACGCCGAGCGCAGCACGCCTTATGAAAAAGTGGCCGAAGTCATGTCTGCTGCGGCACGTGTGGGGCTGACGCGTATCGGCTTTGTGACTTTGCCGCCACGATAGGCGGGCGAACCGAATTGAAACAATCAATGTTTTGCATGGTTTTTATTTGAAAATTCAGGAGATCGAAATATGTCATCGTATTCCCGTTATTCACCCCGCCGCGCAAGCTATCTGGCCTTGTCGCTGGGCTTGGGCTTGTCTGCCAGCTCGTTGGCACAGGCGGAAACGACATTAGCACCGGTGAAAGTTGAAGCCACCGTCGAGGAGTCCGGTAAGGACAGCCTGCGCGTGACGAAGACGCATATCGGTAAAGGCAATCAGGAGCTGCGCGACATTCCGCAGTCGGTCACCGTGGTGACAGAGAAGCTGATTGAAGACCGCAATCTCGACACCTTCAAGGAAGTCCTGCATAACACAGCGGGGGTGAGCTTTCTGGCAGCGGAAGGCGGCGAGGAGGATATCCGCCTGCGGGGGTTTTCCTTGCAGGCGAGTGGCGATATTTTCATAGATGGTCTGCGCGACCCTGCTTTTTACGAGCGTGACACTTTTAATTATGACCGTCTCGAAGTGCTGCGCGGCTCGGCCTCCATGCTGTTTGGTCGCGGTTCAACCGGCGGTGTGGCTAATCAGGTGAGCAAGCAGCCGCGTCTGACCAATAGCAACGAAATCAGCGGCACGATCGGTAGCGGAAACTATGCGCGTGTGGAAGGAGATTTTAATCTCAAGACGGGTGATAAATCGGCCTTCCGTGTCGCCACCATGTGGACGGGTTCAGGCGCGTTCGGTCAATACGGTGCGGGCTTGGACAAGAAGGGGATTGCACCTTCATTCCGTTGGGGCATCGGCAGCAACGACGAGTTTTTGGCAAGCCTCTATTATCTGGATAATCATAACGGCATCAATTACGGCATGCCCTGGCTCACGCCGGGAGTCGGAGCCACGAATCGCGTGCTGGTACCGGTGAGTGCCGAGAACTATTACGGCGCGACCAGTGACGTGAACGCGGGGACGGCGTTTTTCGGCACGCTGGGACACAAGCATCGTTTCGAGGATGGCAGCGAGCTGAAGACGATTTATCGGGCGGGACGCTTTCAGCGTGATCAGCGTGCCAGTGCAATCCGCTTCTGCCAGTTCAATGCCAATAATCCGCTGACGGCGGCTTGTCCGAAAACACCGGTGACGGCCGCGAACCTGAATGACGCTACCTTGTTGACCCGTGGCTCACAAAATAAGGCGATGGCACTGGATACGCAGATGCTGCAAAGTGACTACAGCGGTCAGTTCAAGGCTTGGGGCAAGGTCAATCGTGTGCTGGCCGGTGTGGATGTGGCCAATGATAGTTTCTCTGGCGATACGCCGACGTTGCTGCCCGGGGTGACGCTAACCAAGCCGCTGACGGCAATGGGTCGTCCGGATGACGGCGCGGGTGTGGATGAATCTCGGCGTGTCCGCTTGAGAAATCGTGAGTTCGATGCCCGCGCCTTGGGGGTGTATGCACAGAACATGCTGGAATTGAACGATGCCTGGAAAGTCATCGCCGGGTTGCGCTGGGATCGCTTCGATGGCAGCTACACGACGTATTCGACGACCCCTGCGACGCTGGGCCAGAACACTGGCACACGCAGCCGTAGCGATAGCCTGTGGAGCAAGCGTTTCGGCGTGCTGTATCAGCCGACCCCCATGGCTTCGTTCCATTTCTCCTATGGCACGTCGTTCAATACGTCGGGTGATACCTATCAGTTTGACGCAATGGGCTCCAATACGCCGCCGGAAGCCAGCCGCAATATCGAGCTGGGAGCCAAGCTGGATACGGAAAGCGGTGATACGACCTTTGGCGTTGCGCTGTTCCATGCCACGAAATACAACGAGCGTAATCGTGATGAAGACTCGGTGACCCCGACGACGTATCTGCTCTCTGGCGCGCGTCATGCGGCAGGCATCGAATTCGATGTGGCGGGACGGATTACCTCGAACTGGGAAGTTTTTGCCTCCTATGCCTGGATTCCCTCGGCACGCATCGACAAAGGCCCGAAGAGCGGCAATTCGATCCTGGTCGGCGAGATGGTCGGCGCACGTCCGGGGCTGACACCGAAACACACCGGCACGTTGTGGACGACTTGGCAGTTCTCACCGCGCTGGCGGGTGGGCGGTGGTTTGAATCTGCGTAGCGACATGGCTCCGCAGCAGGCCGCAACGATCCGCGCACCGGGTTATGTGACGGCGGATCTCATGCTGGAGTATGGCGTCACACGCGATCTGCGGCTCAAGTTCAACGTGAATAACATCGGCGATAAGCTGTATGCCGATTATCTCTATCGTGGTCACTATGTCGCAGGAACCCCGCGGAATGTGCAGTTGAGTGCGATCTACAAGTTCTGAATATTTTTTGGAGCCCGGCAGCAGGCACTCAGCTTGTCTGCCGCCATTTGATCGAGCAGCCGATGCTGGATATTTGTTCCGTTGGCCCTTGCCCGCTGCGGGCGATCATTAACATGGCTTCGAATAATTCCCGCCGTGCATCTTCGGGCGCAGCCTCGCGCCGTGAGGCATCCAGCCGACCGCGATACTGTAGTTCCAGTTGCGCGTTGTAGCCGAAAAAATCCGGCGTACAGACCGCACCATAGGCGCGCGCCACCTCTTGCGTAGCATCCAGTACATAGGGAAAGGGGAATGCCTGCTCGCGTGCGATGCGCTGCATGGCTGCCCATGAATCTTCCGGATAGGCGACGCTGTCGTTGGACATGATGGCGATGCTGCCGATGCCCTGCTGCACCAGTTCGCGCGTGTCGCGCAGCAGGCGCGGCAGGATGGCTTGCACATAAGGGCAGTGGTTGCAGATGAACATCACCAGCAGGCCGTGTGTGCCACGCGCACTCGCCAGTGTGTGCGTGTGACCGTCAACCCCTGGCAGGCTGAAGGCGGGGGCTGGCCGACCGAAGTCGCAAACGGGAGGGGTGGTGCTGACCATGGCTGCATCCTCGTCATATAATCGATTGATGATAGCGCGCTTTTATTGTTCGGCGACAGAAGTCGCTCTGGCTCCGCAGCAGCGGGTGGTGCTACCCGCTGCCCAGGCACATCACGCCTTGAAGGTGCTGCGGCTACGCGTGGGTGATGCGCTGGTGCTGTTTGATGGCAGCGGTGGAGAATATCCGGCTTGTATTGAAGATGCCGGACGGCAGGTGGTGGTGCGTCTGGAGGATAGGCAGGCGCGCGAATGCGAGTCGCCTTTGCCGGTAACCCTGGTGCAGGGGCTGCCCGGTGGTGACAAGATGGATTGGGTGGTGCAAAAGGCGGTCGAACTGGGTGTGGCCGCGATCCAACCGGTACAGACAAAGCGCAGTGTGGTGCGCCTGCAGGGTGAGCGTGCTCTCAAGCGGCAGGCACATTGGCAGCAGGTTGCGGTCTCTGCGTGCGAGCAGTCGGGGCGCAATCGCTTGCCCGAAGTCAAGGCTTTGTTGGACTTGCCGAAATATCTGACAGCACAAGCGCAGGAGGCAGCTTCCAGCACTGCACCATTGCGCTTGTTATTGTCGCCGCATCAGGGACAAACCTTGTCAAGCCTGCCGCGTCCTGCAGGGGCGGTCATCTTGCTGATCGGGCCGGAAGGCGGGCTGGAGGCGGATGAGGAGGCACTGGCGTGTACGCTCGGTTTTGTGCCGGTAAATCTTGGGCCACGGGTGTTGCGTACAGAAACGGCGGGGCTGGCGGCACTGGCTGCGCTCATGGCATTGTGGGGCGATTTCTGATTCCTTGGGGAGATACGCATGTTTGAAGCCGCTGAATTGGGTCATACCATCGATAAGGTGTCTTATCGAAAAGCCGTGCCGGCATTGCGTGCGGCCTTGCTGGATGTGCAATACGAACTGAAGGCGCAGGCGAAGTTTCCGGTGGTCATCTTGGTGAGCGGTCAGGATGGCGCAGGCAAAGGCGAGACCATCAACATCCTCTATGAATGGATGGATCCGCGTTACATATCGACATTGGCCTTTTCCGCCCCCAGCGACGAGGAAGCAGCGCGCCCCTTCATGTGGCGATACTGGCGTGCCTTGCCGCCCAAGGGACGGGTCGGCATTTTTGCCGGTTCGTGGTATTCGGGGCCGATTCATGATCGCCTTGATGGCGTGATGAGCAAGGCAGCACTGGATCAGCGCATCGACGAGATCAATCGCTTTGAGGCCATGCTGGTCAATGAGGGTGCGCTGGTGCTCAAGTTTTGGTTTCATCTGACCAAGGAAGGGCAGAAGAAACGGCTGAAAGCACTGGAAAAAGATCCGCGCACCGCCTGGCGTGTTACGCAGTGGAACTGGGATCGAGTGAAGACCCATGACCAGTTGCAGGCGGTGGTCGGTCATGTGTTGCGCATGACCAATACGCCGTGGTCGCCGTGGATTGTGGTCGAAGGGACAGATGACCGTTATCGTTCGCTGACGGTGGGCCATATCGTGCTGGAAGAAATCAAGCGGCATCTGGTGGGCGTAGAAAAACAGGTGACACCAGTGACTCCGCCGGTGCGCCCCAATCTTGATCGCAAGGATGTGCTGACCGAGCTGGATTTGACGCAGAAGCTGGCAGACAAAGCCTTTGCGGATGAATTGGCGCACTGGCAGGGGCGTTTGTCTGAGCTGGTACGCGATCCGCGCTTTCAGCAACACTCGCTGGTGTGTGTGTTTGAGGGTTCGGATGCGGCGGGCAAGGGCGGCAGTATCCGGCGGATTGCTGCGGCACTCGATGCGCGTGATTACCAGATCGTGCCGATTGCCGCACCCACCGAGGAAGAGCGGGCGCAGCCGTATTTGTGGCGGTTCTGGCGGCATATTCCGAAAAAGGGGCGGGCAACCATTTTCGATCGTTCGTGGTATGGCCGTGTGCTCGTTGAGCGTGTTGAAGCTTATTGCAGCGAGGCCGACTGGCAGCGAGCCTATGCGGAGATCAATGATTTCGAGCATGAGCTGACGGAAGCCGGTGCGATCGTCATCAAGTTTTGGTTGCAGATCAGCCGTGAAGAACAGCTTAAACGTTTCAAGGAACGTGAGAAAATCGCCTTCAAGCAGTTCAAGATTACCGAGGAAGACTGGCGTAATCGGGAGAAATGGGACGCTTATCATGCGGCGGTGTGCGACATGGTGGAGCGCAGCAGTACCGGCAGCGCACCGTGGACGTTGGTCGAGGCGAATGATAAAAATTATGCACGCGTCAAGGTGTTGCGTACCGTGTGCGAGCGGCTCGAATCGGTGTTGAAAGTCAAAGGGAAGAAGTCCAAACGTGGAGCATGACGTGAGATGAGTACGGTTGAAACAGCAGGCGGACAAATCAGTACGGCGGCATTGGTCGCCTGGGTGCGGCAGGCAGCACCTTATATCCACGCCTTTCGCGGGCGCACTTTTGTGATTGCGTTTGGCGGCGAGGTGCTGGGCACAGGCAAGGCGCAAGCACTGGCGCAGGATTTCAATTTGCTGGCGAGTCTGGGGATACGCTTAGTGCTGGTGCATGGCGCGCGTCCGCAGATTGATGCGGAGATGCAACGTCGCGGGCTGACGTCCACGTTTCACAAGGGGTTGCGCGTTACCGATGCCGAAGCACTGGAGTGCGTGAAAAGTGCGATGGGTGTGACGCGGATCGAAATCGAGGCACTGCTCTCGCAAGGCTTACCGAATACGCCGATGGCGGGCGCGTGGATGCGCGTCACCGGCGGCAACTTCATTACTGCCCAGCCGGTGGGCGTGCTGGAAGGGGTCGATCATCTCTACACGGGTGCGGTGCGTAAGGTCATCGACGAAGAAATCTCGGCTGATCTGGATCAGCAGAATGTAGTGCTGATTTCACCGCTGGGTGTGTCGCCGAGTGGCGAAATTTTCAATCTCGGTGTGGAAGAGGTCGCCGAGGCGGTGGCCGTGGCTTTGCAAGCCGACAAGCTGATTTTTCTCTGCGATGCGCCGGGGGTGGTCGATAAAAAAGGTCAGTTGCTCGAAGCCGTGACCCTCAAGGAAGCGGAAGATTTGCTCGCGCGTAATGTGCCGCAGGCGGCGGAAGTGGAACGCGTGCTGATCGAGTCCATCCGCGCTTGTCGTGCCGGTGTCGGGCGGGTGCATTTTCTCGACCGTAATTCCGATGGCGCGATGCTGATGGAATTTTTCACGCGCGCCGGTGTGGGCACGGTGATGACCCGCTCAACCTTGGTCAATCTGCGTGAAGCGACGGTGGATGATGTCGGTGCGATCCTTGCACTCATCGCGCCGCTGGAAGCTGATGGCACGCTGGTCAAGCGCGGACGCGAACGCATCGAAATGGAAATTGGTCGTTTCTCCCTGCTGGAAGACGACGGCATCATCGTCGGTTGCGCGGCGCTGTATCCGTTCAGCAGCAATCGCAAGGACGAACGGGCGGGTGAGCTGGCGTGTCTGGCGGTGATGGCGGAGTATCGCGGCTATGGTTATGGCGAGCAGTTGTGCAAGCACATCGAGCTGCGTGCCAAAAAGCTCAAGCTAAAAAAGCTGTTTGTGCTGACTACGCGCACCTCGCACTGGTTCATTGAGCGCGGTTTTGCGACGGGTGAAGTTTCCGCATTACCCGAGGCAAAGCGCGAGCTGTATAACTATCAGCGGCGTTCCAAGGTGTTTATCAAAAACCTGTAAGCGGTTTTACAGTTTTACAGTTTCACACTGTGTTCTCGCGTTAAAATTTCCTTTGGCAAAAATGGTATGGCTTCTTTGTGCCGCCGTTCTGCCGTTGAAAACCGTAAATTGTGTTGGAGTCGATTGGAATGACTGCTAGAGACATCGAATCAGCATTGCTCGTCCGATGTTCTGCTGTCGCCCGAGAGACCGCACAGGCGACACATGCGGCGCAAGACCAGCGCGAGGCCAATGTGTTTCAGTTGGCTGCAGTGCTGGTTCAGTCCCGCTTTCCAGCCGAGTCGAAATGCCTGGCGCAAGCGAGCGAACGCTATTTCGTTGCCCATCCCAACGAGCGACTGGCATCGCCTGAGGTGGTCAGGCGCGGCTGGGTCATGAGTTTGCCGCGTTTGCGCGACATGCTGTCACGTCAGTTGCAATGGGGTTGATGTGATGTCTACAAGCCCGATATTTCATACGCAAACTGCACTCGCTCAAGGATTGAGAGATTTATTCAAGCAGCTTGAAGAAAGGCTCTCTCTGAGCAGTCCGCTGAAGGTTTATTTGGCTGGGGGGATGGCTGTTCATCTCTATACCGCAGATCGTGTGACAACCGATGTCGATGCGGAGTTCGGTTCTCGCATATTCATCCCGAACGATTTGATCATCGATGTAACTTTGGAAGATGGAGCGCGCGAGGTCATTTATTTTGACACCAATTACAACTCGACCTTTGCTTTGATGCACGAGGACTATACCGATGATGCCATTCCCGTAGACATGGGGATGGCGTATATCCGGCTGTATGTCCTCTCCCCTCTTGACCTGGCTGTCAGCAAGATTGCCCGGTTTGCCGATAATGACAAGGATGATATTGCCGCTTTGGTTCGACTGGGGCTGACGAATGCTGATGAGATTGAACAACGTGCTACAAGTGCCTTGGTCGGTTACATTGGCGGTCAGGCCATGCTGAAATTGAATTTGCAGGATGCGCTCACTCTGGCGCGCAAAGTTGAAGCCGAAAACAGGCGAATGATCTCCCCCCTTCAAAACAATTGAGTTTTGACATTCCCCCTCACTTTTACGAATCACTTTTTTGAAAGGAAACCCCATGGCACGCATGGTGAATTGCATCAAACTCGGTCGCGAGGCCGAAGGTCTGGACTTCCCTCCCGTTCCGGGCGAGATGGGCAAGAAGCTGTTTGAAAGCGTTTCGAAAGAAGCCTGGCAGCAGTGGATCAAACTACAAACCATGCTCATCAACGAAAACCGTCTGAGTATGACCGACCCGAATGCTCGCAAGTATCTGGCAGAACAAATGCAAAAGCATTTCTTCGGCAGCGGGGCGGATCAGGTGGCGGGGTTTGTTGCGCCGAAGTAAGCCGTTCCCATTCAGGGTACACAGGCTGCTGGAATGAGGGGCGCGTATGCGCCCCTTCGTTATTCAGTGCGGATAAGTTTGTATGCCGTCGGTGCAGGGACAGAGGGTTCTTGCAGGCGTGCTATGATGAGTCATGCCTGATAAAAAAGTATTTGACGATGTATGGTCATTGTCAGCGAAACACGGGAATGGTCTGTTGCGCCGTGAAGTCTGGGTGGGTGAGCGTGGACAGGTGGTTCGATATAACCTGGCCTACATCAACCACACCATTTTTTCAGGCGATAACGGGCGGGTTGTGGGGTACGACAATGCGCACGGTTACCATCATCGGCACTACATGGGTGAAGTCAGCCCTGTAGCATTTATCAGTTTTGAGGATATTGAAACCCGGTTCGAGACCGATTGGGTTCTCTTCAGGAGAAAATATCAATGAAAGTGCTGGTGACTACTGCTGGATCGGACGAGTTTTTCAAACGAGGCAAACGCATTGCGCGGTTGGCTGATCAAGGTGTCCCCATTCCTTGTGAACGCACAGTTTCATTTGAAGATCCGGAGGATCTGGCTCGACTGGTGACAACGGCAAAACTCACGCTGATGCGTGAAGTCAGAGACTGTCCGGGCTCTATCACCGATCTGGCGTTACGTTTGCATCGTGACCGGAGTGCAGTGAAACGCGATGTGGATGCGCTGCGGCGCATTGGTTTGCTTGAGGTTGAAGAAAAACCGTTGCCGGGTCATGGCCGTTATAAGGAAGTTCGGGCAGCGGCACAAGCCGTGTTGCTGGCAATTTAGCCGTCGCACAGGATTGTTCTGATCCCCGTGGATTCAGCCAGCAGCAGCACATCCGCGCCGCGCTGGGCGAACAGGCCGTTGGCGACGATGCCGACGATGGCGTTGATGCGGGCTTCCAGTTCGATGGGTTGCGTGATGGCGAGTCCGTGTATATCGAGGATGATGTTGCCGTTGTCGGTGATGAAGCCTTCACGCAGGCGCGCTTCGCCGCCGGTGAGGCGCGCCAGTTCGCGGCGCACTTGCTCGCGTGCCATGGGGATGACTTCGACGGGTAGAGGGAACTTGCCGAGGGTGGCGACGCGCTTGCTTTGGTCGCAGACGCAGACAAAGGTATCGGCGACGGCGGCGACGATTTTTTCGCGGGTGAGTGCGCCACCACCGCCTTTAATCATGGCGAGACTGGCATCGATTTCATCTGCGCCATCGACGTAGATCGGCATGGACAGGCCTTGTGCGACGACTTCGTTGAGTTCCAGTACGCGCAGCCCGTGGCCTTCGAGGCGTTGCCGGGTGGCTTCCGAGCTGGCGATGCAGCCGCCGATGCGATCTTTGATTGCGGCGATTTCATCAATGAAACAGTTGGCGGTGGAGCCCGTGCCTACGCCCAGGATCGCGCCTTGCGGCAGGTGATGGATGACGTAATCTTTGGCGGCGCGAGCGACGGCTTGCTTGAGTTCGTTCTGGTTCATGAGAAATATTTGTGGAAGCGGAAAAGCCAGATTTTATCGTGAGCCAGTGTCTTCGATACGCTGGCGGAAGGCTGCGGGTACGAGCGCGATTTTACGTTCGCTGTAATCCATGAACACGATGCCCGCCTTGCCGCGTGCGACTTCGCGCCCCGAGGTTTTTTCGTCCATGCGCCAGACGAGATCGCAGCCATTTTTGCTGAAGTCGTTGGCGGTCATGTGGATTACCATGATCTCGCCCTGAAAGGCTTCGGAGCGGTACTGGATGGCGGCATCGGCGAGGATGATGCCGACCCCTTCGACATTGCCTTCGTGATAGCCCATGGATTGAAAGTAGCGCGAACGGGCTTCGGAGACGAGGGTGAGTAGCTGGGCGTTGTCGAGATGGCCACCGTAATTGATGTGGCTTTGGTAAATCGCCACTTCAGTATGGAAAGGAAAGTGTTCGGGCAGTTCGATCTTGATGCGGGGCATGATGTTGATGAGGCGAGGGTGGATTAACGGAGCGGCAAGTGTTGCGGTAGTACGGTGAGGATTGTGTGCAGGCGGGTGCTTTGTGCGGGGTGGTGGGTGCTCAGGCGTAATGCGCACGCCAGCAGTGTTTCGAGCGTGTGGATTTCAGCAGTTTGCGCGCTGCGGGTTTCGAGTGCGCGCTTCATGTCCTGCAATTTGAGTTCGCGCCGTGCCGCTTGAAAAGCTGCGGGGGTCTCTAGCTCCAGCAGGGCTTCGAGGCGCAGCAAGGTAGTGTCGAGTAGAACGTCATCTGTGACGCGCTGCCCCGCATGACGGCGGGCTTGCAAAGCCTCGCGCCAAGCTGCGGGGAGCTGCGCAGGCAGCGCGTCCATCTTGTCGGATGGGTAGGCTTCATTCTGTTCGCAGTTTTGCCAAGCAGTGAGGAGTGTGTGGCAGGCGGCTTGCCAGTGTTGCTGCCGCAGGTTTTGAATCTGCTGCTGCACCTGTTGGCGGGCGTTACGAAACTGCGGTTCGTGTTTGTTATGTGAGCGTGTCTGCGGCGATGCTTGCCGCGTGAGCTCGTGCCATTGCTGTTCCAGTGTGGCGAGTTCGCGCGCCAGTATTTCTGGTGGGTCTTGGATGCGTTGCGTGAGTGCGTGCACTTGGGCAAGCAAGGTGGCTTGGGCGGCTTCCTGTGTGGCGAGCGCGTCGTCGCGCGCCTGACGTGCCGTAGTGCGTTGCTGAAAAATGGTGTCGGTGGCGGCCTTGAATTCTGTCCAGAGATTGTGATCTTCCTTGCGCGGCAGCGGAACGGCGTGCGTGCTGCTTTGCCATGCGGCCTGCAAGCTGCGCACCTGAGTGATGACATCGCGATCATCTGGAAGGAGTTGCTGCATCTGTGCGATGAGCTGCTGCCGTTGCTGGCGTGCGACCTGACGTGCCGCATGCAGCGGGGCTTCATATTTCGCCAGCGTGTGGGTGAGCTGTGCTTGTAAGGCGGGTTGCTCGTGTTTGCTGACCGTGTGTTCGAGCGGGCCGAGTTTGCGCCAGTGTTGCTGGAAGTGCTCCAGTGCCTGATGGAGTACGCGCCAGTCAGTGGTCTTGGAGTCTGGCTCGGGAATGGGTTGGGCTTCCAGTGCGGTGAGCAAGTCCAGACGCGCCTGTCGGTTGTGTTCGCGTGTCGTGGCGAGTTGCTGACGCTGTTCGGCAACCGGTTGCCAGGCGAGGCTAAGCGCGGCATCAAAGCGTTTCCAGAGACGGGCTGCGTTGTGATCACCGGTGCTGGACAAAGCCTTCCAGCGGGCGCGCAGTTGCTCGATGTCCTGTGTATGCTGTTTGAGTGAGGTCACGCTGCGAGCCGTTGCCGCCAGATGTTCGGCGGCTTCAATCAGACTCAGCCGTGCCTGTTCACCCCCCCAATGTTGCCATTCCTTGAGGCGCGCAAATTCGGCTTCGAGGTGATGGATGCGCGCCTGCAAGGGCGAATCGACGATAGCGTGGGCAGCAAGCTCACGCATGTGGGCGATGTGTGCCGGGATGACGCCTACCTGACCGTCGGCGAGCGCGGCTTCGAGTGTGCCGAGACTGGCTTCCAGTTGTGCGTGTATCTGCTGGCTGTGTTGGCGCGCTTGTGTGGCGGCGTGACGGCTGGCTTGCTGGCGTTCCTGCTCATGTTGTTGTTGCGCTAGTGCTGTCTCGTTCGCGGCTTGGCGTGTGGCGGCTTCCTGTGCGGCTTGCTCGGCGGCGAGGCGTTGTTGCTGACGTTGGGCATCACGCTGCTGTTCGCTGTGCTCACGCATTTGCCGGGCAAGTGTCGCTTGCAGTTGGGCGAACTCGCTGCTTTGCGTGGCTTCCAACAGAGATTCATCCAGTGCGCGCCAAGCCTGATCAAGTTCGACCAGATGATTGGCGGGGATGGTGCGTTCGGCGACCGTTTGCGTCAGCTGTCGGGCTTCTTGCAACAAGTGTGTGGCGGTGGCACGCGTGGTTTGCTGGCGTGTCAGTGTGTCGAGTTGCTGTCGTGCGGCACGGTGAAGGGTCTTGTCGCGTCCGCGAAAGTTCTGCTCAGCGGTGCGCAAGGCATCGGCTCCGCTTAAGGCTTGTACTGCAGTCAGACGCACGCTGTGCGGGGCGGAGCTTTGCGCCAGCTTGAGCAAGGCTTCATCGTTACCCCGCGCCGCGTCCAGCTGTGCCGGCCAGTCCAGTGGAGCAGCGGGTGCTGGGCTGGGAATAGGTTGCGATACTTCCGTTACAACAGGTTTTTTTCTGAATAGCCGACCAAACATGATGAGCAGATTACATTTTTGTCACGGCTTCTTCAGGTACTACCAGCATTCTCGGTGTTTGAGAGCGGCCGACGGTACGCGCAAAACGGATTACCGAGGGCTTTGTTTTGTCAAAAGCCTCTGCGTAATCACGGATTTGGCGTAACAGTTTGATGTAGGACTGGGTGAATGCGCCACCGCCCAGTTCAGGGGCTTCCAGCGATTCTTCGTCTTCGGAGGCAGAAACGATGACGATACGTGAGGTCTTGAGATCCTTGGCTTGCTGCGCTAAATCGCTCATCGCTTCCTGGGGCATTGCCGTGGTGTAGGCGGCTTCCTTCTTGCGTACAACCAGCGAGCGGGTGCGTGTGGAGAGAAAGCCCGGTACGGCGGCAAAAGTTTTGCCGCTGTAACAGGTGTCGAGCACAACGACCGTTCGCACATTTTTGATGGTCAGTTGCGAAATGAATTTTTGAAACTCATCGTCACTCAAGGCTGTGGATCGGTTGGTCACGACAAACTCGAAACCATCCTTGCCCGCTTTTTTGCGTGGGAACTCGGTGTCATAGAGGATGACATCAAACTTGTTCATGGCATTGGGCAAGCCGTGGCTGGCGATGAAAAAAACGACGGTATCACCGGATTGAGTTTTGTTCAGAATGTCCTGCATGGCTGCCTTGATGGCGGTCGAGGTTGCTTGCTCTTGCGTGAGCAGACGAACATGGTCGCGCTGAAAGCCGCCATCGGGGGATAAAAGCAGGTTGTACACGCCAGTGGCATCCTTCTCTGCCCCTTCAAGTGCCTTGTCGGCTGGGAGGTATTTGAATTTGCCTACTCCGATCACCAGGCCAAATTCCTGGGGGCCGCTGCGTGGTGGTGGGGCTACTTCGGGCTGAAGCGTCGCGGTTGGTGTGGCGGGGGTAGAGGGTGTAGGGTTCTTTTTCATCATGCGCGCAATGGTTGATGAAAACGCGCTATCGAATCCCTTGAGACGATACTTGATGTTGTTGGGTGTCGTGGGCGCGACGCGACGTAGACCGACGACGGCACGCGCGGCTGAGAAGGCGGTTTCGACTTCATCACGATTTTCATACTCACCCACGAGACTGACACGTCCATCGTTACCCAATTCAATATTCGCCTGACGCAAGCCAATATCCTTGAAGGCGGTACGAATTTCGCTGATTTCAGTGGGTGTGACGGGGTCTTCAAGTGCACAAGAAGGCAGACTCCATGCCAGCATTCCGGCAGTCGCTGTTGCTAACAATGCGAGACGAAGTGTCTGTGGGTGATGGATTTGCATGGTTAGCGCGCTCCGGAAATGAAGTCAGCGGGCAGCCAGCCACTCCCTTTGTCGCTACTGATTTTCACCCAATCACGGGGTTTGTTGTTGATGATGGCCGTCGTGCGATCTTCAATGGTGACAGAGACTCCTTTGTGCAAAACCCCAACAGATTTGCGTTGCCCCGTGGTGTCGCTATATAGCGTGACTTTGCGGTTTGTTTTTGCTCCGCCTTCATTGCTGGGTGTGGAGTTTTTCAGACTGCGTGTTGTGGGGGATACGGCTGTATTTGCGCCGGAAGCCGCATAAATCTTGGGGCGATCCGCCGTGCTGAGAAGAGAGAAATCCACGGTACGCGTCGCGGTCATGTTGTCGGCTTCGATCGTCAGCGTATAACGCATGGGAACGGGCAGCGGCAGTGGTAGCTGGGCACGAGGTGGGACTTGCAGCTTGTGGCGATAGCTGGCACTGGAGCCTTGCTGGATGACGACGTCTTCAATGTAGTCATCGCGACCGTCTTCAGCAATCGACACCCAGAAAAGCTGATTGCGCGGCATGCGCGCGGCTGCTTCAAGCGGGATGGTTTTGCCGGCGCTGTCATGTAGGGCGTTACCGCTATTGTCGGCAAGAATCATCTTGTTATCGTCTGTGCTCGTGAATCGAACGATTTCAACTTTATGGCGGAATTTTGCTTTGATATCCTTGGTTGCTGAGTTGGCAGCCAGATAGCTGAGTGCAAATTCGGGCTGTGGCGGATCATTTTCGGTGCCTTCGACGCGCACCTTGAGGCTATCCAGCCCCAGACGCGGTGTTTGAGCCAGCGCAGCACTGGCGGTACTAGGACGTGTAGTGGGTGTGGGTGGGGTAACGACTTCCGATTTGTTGTAGACCGCTGCACAGTTTTTCCATGCTTTCATGGCGATCATGACACCAACGGCTACGCCGGCCGCTGCACCGACATTACGCGCAGCGGAATGGCTGCCGGTCAGCCCTCCCGCCAGTTGGGTCGCTAGGATGCCTGCGCCGATCCCGCCTACGGTCGCCAATCCCAGATTGGCAGCAAAACAACTGTCAAAACTCTTGAAGGCTTTTTCACCTGAGGGCAGGTGGGTGCAGGCCGCAGCGTAGGTCACCAGCAGGAAAACAGCCAGAATGCGCCCAGTGTGATTGAGTCCGTTTGTCCATTTCATGATCGAGTTCCATACTTGCCAAAGTGTGAGGGCTTCCAGTCATTCAATACGTAGTAACAAAGCTGTGGAACTATAGGGCAATTTCACGGTCATCGGCAAACGACGTGTGTGAATGATTTGTGTGAATTCGATGTGACAGGATACATATTGCAGAATCATCGTTAGCCATTAGAATCAGTTTATGGGCGCACGTAATCAGAAACAGGGTGGCGCAGTCTTGGAAGCACAGCGCAGCAAGCTGGGTCCCCCGAAAATGTATAAAGTTTTGCTGCTGAATGACGACTTCACACCGATGGATTTTGTCATCGTGGTGCTGGAAAAATTCTTCAGCATGAATCGCGAAAAAGCAACGCAAGTGATGCTGGCCGTGCATCGTGAAGGCAAGGGCATTTGTGGCGTGTATCCGCGTGATCTTGCGGCAACGAAAGTGGAACAGGTGAGTGCATTTGCACGTCAGCATCAACATCCGCTGGCATGTGTGATGGAGGAAAATTGAAATGATCGCGCAGGAACTTGAAGTGAGTCTGCATATGGCCTTTGTTGATGCGCGACAAAAGCGGCATGAATTCATTACGGTCGAACATTTGCTGCTGGCCTTGATCGACAATCCTTCGGCTGCCGAAGTATTGCGTGCCTGTGCTGCCAATATTGAAGAGCTGCGTCGTGAGCTCACTGCTTTCATTGATGAACATACCCCCATCGTCAACGGGAATCACGATATCGAAACTCAACCGACACTGGGTTTTCAGCGCGTTATTCAACGGGCGATTCTGCATGTGCAATCGTCGGGCAAAAAAGAAGTGACGGGCGCGAATGTGTTGGTGGCGATCTTTGGCGAGAAAGATTCGCATGCGGTGTATTTCCTGCAACGCCAGAATGTGACGCGGCTGGATGTGGTGAATTTCATTTCTCATGGCATCACCAAGAATCCTCAGCCGGTGACGCGTGGCGAAGCCGAGCAGACCGAGCAGGAGCAGGCCACGCAGGAAGGCGGCAGCGCACTGGAAAGCTATGCGTTGAATCTCAATGCTCAGGCTCAGGAAGGGCGGATTGATCCATTGATCGGGCGCGACAGGGAACTGGAACGTGTGATCCAGACGCTTTGCCGTCGGCGCAAAAATAATCCCTTGCTGGTTGGCGAGGCGGGGGTCGGCAAAACCGCCATTGCGGAAGGTCTGGCGCGCCATATCGTCGAAGGCAAGGTGCCGGAAATTCTGGCGGATGCGACGGTGTATTCGCTGGATATGGGCTCACTGCTGGCGGGCACCAAGTATCGCGGCGATTTTGAGCAACGCTTGAAGTCCGTCATCAAACAGCTTGCCGAATTGCCCAATGCCATTTTGTTCATCGACGAAATTCATACATTGATTGGCGCGGGCGCGGCTTCGGGGGGTACGCTGGATGCGTCGAATCTGCTCAAGCCGGCGTTGTCGAATGGCCGCCTGAAGTGCATCGGTGCGACGACGTATCAGGAATATCGCGGGGTGTTCGAGAAAGACCACGCCTTGTCTCGTCGTTTTCAGAAAATCGATGTGAATGAACCGTCGATTGACGAAACAGTTTCCATTTTGCGCGGTCTCAAGGCGCGTTTCGAGGAACATCACGGCATCAAGTATTCGGCGGCGGCGATTGCCAGTGCGGCGGAGCTGTCGGCTAAATATATCAACGACCGGCATCTGCCTGATAAGGCGATTGATGTGATTGACGAGGCGGGCGCGGCGCAGCGCATTTTGCCCAAGTCAAAACAGAAAAAACTGATCGGCAAAACTGAAATCGAAGAAATCGTTGCGCGTATTGCGCGGATTCCGCCGCAGCATGTGTCGAGCGATGATCGCAGCGCATTGAAAAATCTCGACCGCGATTTGCGGGCGGTGGTGTTTGGCCAGGATCGTGCGATCGAAGCTTTGGCTAAAGCGATCAAGATGTCACGATCGGGTTTGGGCAATCCGCAAAAACCCATTGGCAGCTTCCTCTTTAGCGGTCCGACGGGCGTGGGCAAGACCGAAGTGGCTCGTCAGTTGGCGTACTGCATGGGCATCGAGCTAATCCGCTTTGATATGTCCGAATATATGGAGCGACATGCGGTGAGCCGCCTGATTGGTGCGCCACCGGGCTACGTTGGTTTCGACCAAGGCGGCCTGCTGACTGAGGCGGTGACCAAAAAGCCGCATGCCGTGTTGTTGCTCGACGAAATCGAAAAGGCCCATCCGGATATTTTCAATATCCTGTTGCAGGTGATGGATCATGGCTCGCTCACCGACAACAACGGGCGCAAGGCGGATTTTCGCAATGTGGTGCTCATCATGACCACCAATGCCGGTGCTGAAGCTCTGCAGAAGCCGAGCATGGGCTTTACCAGCACTAAACAGCTGGGCGACGAAATGGCGGAGATCAAGCGCTTGTTTACGCCGGAATTCCGCAACCGCCTCGATGCGACCATCTCCTTTGCCGCGCTGGATGCGCAGATCATTCTGCAAGTGGTGGATAAATTCCTCATGCAGTTGGAAGGCCAGCTACATGAAAAGAAAGTCGAGGCGATCTTTACCGATGCCTTGCGTGCTTGGTTAGCGGAGAAAGGCTTCGATCCCATCATGGGCGCACGCCCCATGGCGCGCTTGATTCAGGACAGCATCCGCGCTGCCTTGGCGGATGAACTGTTGTTTGGCCGATTGGCCAATGGCGGCAAGGTGACCATCGATCTGGATGAAGATCAGCAGGTCAAGCTGGACTTCGCCGAGGAAACCGCAGTGGTTTGAGCCGCGTTGTTTGGGCAGTAAATGGAGCAGCAATAAAAAAACCCTCTGATGACTCAGAGGGTTTTTAGTGTCTGATGATTGCTTGATCAGACCAGGCTCAGGTTGCCCGTGAACGCATAGGTGCCGTTCATGCCACAGGCGGTAATCATCAGGGTGGTGGCGATCAGGGTCAGGGCGGTGAGGTATTTGGACATGTGATTCTCCTTGATATTTGAAGGGTATGACAGAAGAGCGACAATAATGCCGACGCAATTCAATCTTAAGAGTGGGCTTGAAGAGCGTCAATGAGCGGTTTGTGTTTTTTGTGAGATACATCACACCCAGCGTGTATTGGAAACATGATTTTTATCATGTGGTATCAGTGTGTTACTGGATTTCAAAGCGGGGATGCTCAATGAGTGAGCGCCTTGCGATTCATAGGTCATGCGGTGCTGCGCAAGGTTATGTGAGTTCAGGCAATATCATGAGTCTTGACATTTACTCAACCCGCCTCACGCCGACGACGAAGTGATCGGTTTCGCCAAAGCAGCTACTGGGAAGGCCGATGTGCTGTTGAAATATCAAGGCGACACGTTGCCCCATGCTTTGGTTGATCTTTTCGGCGATCGCATCATCGTGCACGGTGAATCGGAATTTTTCGGAAAGTGTGCCGGGGAGTGCGACCATGGCCAGTTCACCTTCCCATGTTTTGCATAGCCACCCTTTTCGCGTAAAGGTTTGCACATAGCCGGCGCGCTCGCCTTCGGAGTAGTTCCATTGCAAGGATAGCCAGGTATAGGCTGCAAAAAGCGCGATGAGAGCTAGTAATGTGGTGGCCAGATAAAGGGGCCAGCGTTGGCGTTGGGTCGTCATGGAGAGTAGGGTCGGTGGATGGAGGCAATCAGGTATCGGCATTGCGCCGGTAGTGGATGGCTTCGGCAATGTGGGCGGCATGGACGTGTTCGCTTTCAGCGAGATCGGCAATGCTGCGGCTGACCTTGAGGATGCGATGATAGGCACGCGCCGAAAGGGATAGACGGGTAATGGCTTGTTTGAGCATGTTCAAGCCGGTCGTATCGGGTGTACAGTGGGTGTCGATTTCGGCGGGAGAAAGATGGGCGTTGGCCTTGCCTTGCCGATCGTGCTGGCGCTGTCGGGCGGCGATGACGCGGGTGCGTACGCAAGCACTGGATTCGCCACTGGCTTTGCCTTGGAGTTCGGCTTCGGTAAGCGACGGAACTTCGATCATCAGGTCGATGCGATCGAGCAAGGGACCCGAGAGCTTGCCACGATAGCGGGCAACTTGATCCGGCGTACAGCGGCATTTGCCGTTGCTATGTCCGAGCCAGCCGCAAGGACAGGGGTTCATGGCGGCCACGAGTTGAAAGCGTGCAGGAAAATCAGCATGTCGAGCCGCTCGTGCAATGCTGATGTGCCCTGTTTCCAGCGGTTCGCGCAGGGCTTCGAGCACGCGTCGGTCGAATTCGGTGAGTTCATCGAGAAAGAGCACCCCATGATGCGCCATGGAAATTTCGCCCGGGCGTGGTACGCCACCGCCTCCGACCAAGGCCGGGCTGGAGGCGGAGTGATGTGGTGAACGATAGGGGCGTTGTCCCCAGTGCTCCGTGCGAAAGCTACCTGCCAGTGAATGTACGGCGGCACTTTCCAGTGCTTCGGCTTCGGTCATCGGTGGCAAGATACCAGCAAAACGGCTGGCCAACATGGATTTGCCCGTCCCGGGTGGCCCTGACATCAGCAGGCTATGCCCACCTGCAGCGGCGACTTCAAGGGCGCGCCGTGCCTGAGCCTGCCCCTTGACCTCGGCAAGGTCGGGGTAGCGAGGTGAATGAGAGATGTTCTCGGCAGAAAATGGCCTCAATACTTGCTGTCCGCAAAGGTGGGCACTAACCTCAAGCAGATTTTTGGCGGGGAGTATGGTGGCAGAACGCACCAGAGCTGCTTCGGGTGCGCTGGCACTGGGCAGAATCAAGGTGCGTGCCTGGGGTCGGGGCTTATCTGGGGATTGTTGCAAGGTCATGGCAGCGACCATCGCCAATGCGCCTCGTATTGGTCGTAACTCGCCCCCCAGCGCGAGTTCTCCGGCAAATTCGTAATCGTCCAGTGATGCAGCTTTGAGTTGTCCCGAGGCAATCAGGATACCCAGCGCAATGGGGAGATCGAAACGGCCGGACTCTTTGGGCAGATCGGCGGGTGCCAGATTGACGGTAATGCGTCGTTGCGGAAACTCATAGCGGCAATTCTGGATGGCCGCACGAACCCGATCACGCGCTTCCTTGACTTCGGTATCCGGTAGCCCCACCAGATTGAAGGCAGGCAAACCGGCCGAGAGATGAACTTCGACGATGACCTCTGGTGCATCCATACCAGCAATGGCGCGGGAACGAAGAACGGCTAGAGACATGAGATTCGTTTCGTCGATTCGAAAGCAGGGATGGGATGATTATAGGGGCTATACTGGTTGATTCTTCAAAGTGTTCAATAGGATGGAGGTTGTGGATTCATGAGCAAGATGACATTGCCTGATCGTCAGCCGACCTTGCGCGTCGTGCCCATGCCAGCGGATGTCAATGCCGCGGGTGATATTTTTGGGGGTTGGGTGATGGCTCAGGTCGATATTGCCGGTGGGGTTGCCGCGACGCAGGTCGGTGGTGGGCGTATTGCAACGGTGGCGGTGAATGCCTTTCAGTTCAAGCAACCCATTTCTGTAGGCGATGTGGTGAGTTTTTATGCCAGCGTCAATCATGTCGGTAAAACGTCGGTGACTGTCGATGTGCAGGTGTATGCCCAGCGGTTCATTGAAAATCATCCGGAGTTGCTGGTGGTTAAAGTAACCGAGGCAACTTTGACCTATGTGGGGGTGAATCGGGATGGCAGCAAGCGGGCAATTGGTTCGCCGGTGGTTTGAGTCATTCTTCCTGTTTTTTGCGTGATCGCTTGGGTTTGGCAGGGGAATCGGATTGCTCGGGCACGTTTGTGGCACTATCGCACTCAGGAGCCGTGGCCGTTTGCATGAAATTCCACGGCCATAAGGCGGATGCTGGGTTGAGTGCAGCATTCATCAGGGTTTGCTGGAGTTGAGCTGCGCTGTCGGCAGCGGATGTCTGGGCGGATTCGGTGGAGGTCGCGTTTTGCGCCGCTGCCTGCGCTGCCTGACTCATGGCTTGCCCCATCGCTTGTGCCGTCGTTAGTGCCACGCGTTGCATTTCCAGACCCTGAATGGTCATCTGCAAGGTGTTCAGATTCATTTTCAGCCAGCCTTCGACCGCCTTCAGATCGGCGATACGCTTGCCAAGTTCGTCCACATCCAATGTGGGCGTCACCATGCCAGGCAGGGAAAATCCCATATTGCCCCACATGGATTTCAGGAATTCCATTGGATCGGTCGTGTTGGAGTCGCTGGACATGATTTCTTTCAAGGTCAAGAGAGTGTATGTGATGAAGGGCATGTTACTCCAACAGTGTGAAGTTATGCGCTATTGGAGATGAATGCAGTGTGTGAGACCCTTTGTTTTAACGGGATATTGCGTTAGCATGACTGACTTTGGTTAAACGGCAGGATGGAAAGTCGCAGTATGCTGAAATTGCTGGTAGTGGAAGATCATGCGCTGGTGCGCGAAGGTTTGTTGCAAACGTTACAGAAACTGGAACGTGACATCGTTTGTCATGGGGTGCGAGATGCTGAAGAAGCCATCGCACTGCTGGAAAAAGAGGGGGCGGACGATTACGATCTATGCCTGCTTGACCTGATGCTGCCCGGTTTGAATGGGATGGGCTGCCTTGGGGTGATGCGCAAGCGTTTTCCATCGATACCGGTGGTCATTATTTCAGCACTGGATGATCGTAGTACGATCGATCGTGCCATGCGTGCCGGTGCTTCTGGTTTCGTGAGCAAATCGAGCCCGGGCGAGGTTTTGCTGGAGGCTTTGCGCCAGGTTCTGGCAGGAGAAATCTATGTGCCGACATTCCTGCAGGATGAAGAGCCTATCCAGCGCAAGCGTCGTAGTCATCTATCTCTGGCCGATGAATACAATCTGACTGCTGCACAGATGCGGGTGCTGGAAACCCTGGTACAGGGCAAGACGAATCGTCAGATCAGCGAGTTACTGGGGCTGACCGAAGGCACCGTCAAGGTGCACGTTTCCGCCATACTCAAATTGTTGGGTGTGGATAATCGCTCGCAGGCAATACTACTGGTCAGGGATCACAAATCCATCAAGCTGTAGCTTCTTCTTCCTGTGTGTCAGGTTGCGGCTGCAGCAGGATTTGCAGCAGTGCCCGCAGACGGGCGGGGCGTATGGGAAATCCGAGTTGATCGTAAGTGGGGATGTGGCGGGAAGTCGATGCATCGGAACAAGAGGCGTCATGGCGCGAGGTGTCATGGCGTTGAGATGAGGGCGTCTGCGCGCCGACCATGATGAGAATCGGGTCCATCGTTTGCCGCATGGCATACTGACGAACCCCTTCCCAGTCTTCTGCGAAAAAGATGATGGCATCCGGGCAAGCTATACCTAAACGATCGAGCGTGTGGACATGCTCAGCACAGAAGGTCTTACAACCCCAGCTTTCCACGAGATCACAGACACAGGGTTCATCGCTCTTTTCAGGCGGCTTGCCCAGAATGGCGACGGTTTTATTGAGTTTGTTGAGCTGTTCGTAGTCTTTTGAATGATGAGATTGTTCAGCAGATTCAGATTCTGGCGCAGGAATGGCGGCGGGTAGTGTGATGCCAAAAACAGAGCCACGACCGAGGCTGGATCGTACATCGACTGGATGATGCAGTCGTTCGGCCAGGCGAGCCACGATGGATAATCCGAGCCCCAATCCCTTTTCGGAATTGCGTTCAGGATTGGTGACTTGATAGAACTCCTGAAAAATCAGTTGAAGCTGATCTTGTGGCATACCGATGCCGCTATCCCAGACTTCCAGGCGGAGTTGCTCGCCCCGATACCGCACGCCGATCACGATCCCTCCTCGATGCGTGTAGCGCACTGCATTGGCAATCAGGTTGCCTAACATGCTTTCCAGCAGGCGAGGATCGGTCAGGGTGTGCCAGTGGGTGGGGACATGGCGCACGCGCACGCCTTTGGCGTGGGCATCGGGTGCATGGATGGCCACGAGTCGTCTAATCAAGGGGTCAAGTGCGACGACTTGAGGACGGACGACGATGTCACCCATATCCAGACGTGATAAATCGAGGAGTGCGTTGAGTTGTTGATTCATTGCCTCGGTGGCGGTTCTGATCTGCTTCAATAGCCGTTGTTGTGTGGCAGGATCCGTGTCTTGATCGAGATCATCGGCAAAGAGTGTCAGCGCGTGTAAAGGTTGGCGCAGATCATGGCTGGCGGCAGCCAAGAAGCGTGTCTTGGCCAGGCTGGTACGTTCGGCCTCTTCTTTCTTGTCACGGATTTCTGCCGTGGCTTCATTGATGCGTTGTTCCAGAAGGTCGTGTCCGGATTCAAGCGCTTCCGTCATGTCATTAAAGCCTTCTTCAAGATCGCGCAGTACCCTTGTGGGATGTAGCGTAACCCGTGCATCAAGTTTGCCTTTTTTGATCAGGGCAACGGTTTGTTGCAAAGCAAGTATGGGCTCTGTGATATCCCGACTCAATCGACGTGCCAGCAAGCCGCCTATCACTGCTGCCAGTAATGAAAAAGCTGTCGTGACGATTAATGTTTCCTGCATGGTACGGCTCACGCTGTTGCGTGACATTTCCACGGTAAGGCTGCCCAGTATTTGAGGGGGGGCGGTTTCGATATTCGTATCGCCCGTATCGTTATTACTGCCGGAATGGGATGCGTCATCGAAAGGCATACGGGATTTCAGGATGGTTCGATGAAAGAACACAGTGTGCTCATCTTCACTGCGCCCTAGACCATCGTTGTGGAATGAGAGGGTTTGCCGCATGGGGTGTCGTGTTCCCGTACTGACCAATATATGGCCATTGGCATCGTATAGCGTGACTGCCGTGACATCCGTTTCGCGGGCAACGGCTTCGGCCAGTCGCTGCAATTCCTGATGGTTGCCCGAAAAAACGCCATACTCAGCTGCGGGTGCGAGTTGGCGAGTCAGCAGGGCTCCTCGATCCAGCAAGGCTGTTTCGGCGATGTTGTGTCGTTGGTTCAAGACAAACAACGAGAAAGCCAGGCTGATGAGCAGCACCGGAAGCAGCGCAACAATCAGCATGCGTGCCTTGATATCGGGATTTTTCAAAGCCAAAGCAATTATCAGGACAAGAGAGAGGGATAGCTGATTCTCTTAGCTGTCTCTCTGATATGCAAGGTGATATGCCACGTTATGGGTACTTATTGAGTCGGCTGAGATGTACTTGAATCTGTTCGCACTGAGTTTGTCGAAGGGCTTGGCTGACAGGGCTTCGACAGGCTCAACCTAACGATTATGGTAGCCATCTCCACCCACAGAGGATGAATAATCGTTACCCGATACCAAATACGCCTACCCCACCCATCCGCCACGGACGGCTTTGCACAGCCGTCCGGCTTCGGCGGCACGGAGCAGTGCTCCGTGAAACCCCGCCTACGCCCCCTCAAGGGGCGGCTACTGATTTGCTCGCTACGCTCGAAACTTCAACTCAACGCCAATTTTTGTATTTCACACTAAACGGAGTTTTCAAGACGATCTGTACCGTATCAATAACGTACTCGAAGGTCACAGAGCTGCTCGCAAGAGCATTCAAAATCTGCTGGCAAAGCGAACAGGCTGTTGGGGTGTGTAAAGCCTGGAGGTTCCGGCCGATGCGTCATTCGCTGAGTCGTTCAGGGTACGGCGAGTGAGGGGGACAGGCTGCTGATGCGGCGTGAGTTGAAGTAAATCGACCACCTGTTGTGCTGCGTTGCAACAGCTTTCGATCAGGGGAGCGGGCAAGGTCAGAGGGATTTGTTTCTGGAGCAGCAGCTTGCTGTCAGGCAGGGCATAGACAGGATCGAGGATGCGATCATGATATTGCGCCAGAAATTCATGGACGGTCTTGCGTGCAGCATCGAGCTGCCAGACATTCGTGGGCCATTGCATGGGTACTGCGTAAGCGTGAGGAAAACGCTCAAGATCGCGTGTCACGGTACGGATGTCTTCGTGTGAGTCTCGAAAAGGGAGTAGAACCAGATCAGCAAGGCCATAGAGCTTGCGATCCATTTCGGTTCGGTTCCCGCCCCCATCGATGATACCTAGCCAGGCAGGCAAAGTCCTGATCTTGTCGACGATCTTGGCCATGGCCTCCGGAGAGCGTGCATCGGCTGTCAGGTAGCGTCGATTGGAAGGATTGAGCGGTTCGCGATCGGTATCGGTCAGGACGCACACTGCGCGCTGTCCAAGGAGTCCCATGCCCTGACTGAGCATGTGTGAAAACGTCGTTTTTCCGGTGCCGCCCTTGTTGCCGATGACACAGATGATATCTGCCATGTGCGCCTTTCGAAATTCTTCGATGCCGTTGTCCGCGTGCTTGTATCGGTGCAATATGATCGGACAGGTTCGCATTATTGGCGAAGCATGGCGAGATCGAAGCCGAGAAATGCGCTGAAATCGGACTTCAACTCAGAATTTATGAATCGATGAGCTCATGAATCCGGCTTTTGGCAGAGTTTGTTAACGTGAAATACAAAAATCAGAGTCGCGATGTTGGATTGAAGCTTTGAGCGTAGCGAACCAATCAGTAGCTGCCCCTTGAGGGGGCGTAGGCGGGGTTTCACGGAGCACTGCTCCGTGCCGCCGAAGCCGGACGGCTGTGCAAAGCCGTCCGTGGGGGATGGGTGGGGTAAGCGTATCTGTTATCGGGTAACGATTATTTCATCCTCTGTGGGTGGAGACGGCTACCATGTACGTTGGGACGATAACAATAAAGCCGGGTGGCGCGCCGGTCGGCAACATCGACAGTCAATTCGGGGGTGATATCGGGAATCGCGAAACTGTTGCTGATGAGCAAGGCGTCGCCATGCATCTGTGCGCGGGCTTTCAGGTGCAGATTGGGCATGGGTGCAGGGGAAAGAAAAGCATAAATCACATCAAATCCGGATAGATTCAAACGCCAGAAATTGCCATATCGAAAATGAAGATTGGGAAGCCCGCGGGCGGTGAGATACGCCCAAAGCCAGGGCAGGGGCGCGTGTTCGATCCCCAGAAAAGTACAGTCGGGACGCGATCGTGCCAGATAACGTAATAGTCCCCCTGTCCCGCAGCCCAAATCGACGACGTGGCAAGGGCTAGCAGGTAAAAGCTTCAGGACGGCTTGGGCGGTTGGCGTGTTGGAGAGATAAAGAGGAACCTGGCTGTGATCGGTGCGCCAATAGATGAGTAGCAACAGCAGAAAAGCCGTCAGATACCAGCCGGGGGCAATGTTGCCCTGTTGCATCAGCCACAGGGCAGCAGGCAGAAAGCTGAAGTGCAGGATCAGCCACCAACGCGGCATGCCGATGGCTTGACTCGCCAGCGCGGCACACGCTCCTTGTGCGAGTGCTGCTTGCATGGGCGAGCTGATCAAGCCGGGAGATGCAATTGGGAGTAGGGCAATCAAGCCGGCACCGACGAGTTGAGCGCGCAAGGCTTGACGGAGTATGGAAGGAGGCTTGGCCATGGCGGGAATGATAGCGCAAGCGATGCGTATAATCCGCCGCTTATGTTCGCCTCTCACTCTCATCTCCTCGTCGGGTTGAATCCCGAGCAACTGGCCGCCGTGACCTTGCCGCCCCAGCACGCACTGATCCTCGCCGGTGCGGGCAGCGGCAAGACGCGCGTGCTGACCACCCGCATTGCCTGGTTGTTATCGCAGAACCTGTGCGCTTCGCCGAACATTCTGGCGGTGACGTTTACCAACAAGGCGGCGAAGGAAATGCTCACGCGCCTATCGGGCATGATGCCGATCAATGTGCGCGGCATGTGGATAGGCACCTTTCATGGCCTGTGCAATCGCCTGCTGCGCGCGCATCACCGCGAGGCGGGCTTGCCGTCGCTGTTCCAGATCCTCGATCAGGGCGATCAGTTGTCAGCAATCAAACGTTTGCTGAAATCGCTCAATGTCGATGACGAAAAGTTTTCGCCGCGTGAATTGCAGCACTTCATCAATGCGCGCAAGGAACAAGGCGAGCGCGCCGCGGCGGTGGAGGCGTGGGATGATTTCACCAAAAAGCGCGTCGAGCTGTATGCCGCTTACGAGCAGCAATGCCAGCGCGAAGGCGTGGTGGATTTTGCCGAGCTGCTGCTGCGTTCTTACGAATTGCTGTTGCACAATGAAAACATCCGTCGCCATTATCAGCAGCGTTTTCGTCACATCCTGGTCGATGAGTTTCAGGATACCAATCGGCTGCAATATCGCTGGCTGAAGTTGCTTGCCGAAGGCGGTGCGGGCGCGGCGGTGTTTGCCGTGGGCGATGATGACCAGTCGATCTACGCCTTTCGCGGTGCGGAAGTCGGCAATATGCGCGATTTCGAACGCGAATTCCGCGTCGAGAAAGTGATTCGCCTCGAACAAAACTACCGTTCGCAAGGCAACATCCTCGATGCGGCGAATGCCATCATCAAGAACAACAGTACGCGCCTCGGTAAGAATTTGTGGACGGAAGCGGGCAGTGGCGAGCCGATCCGTGTGTTTGAATCGTATGCCGATCTGGACGAGGCGCGCTGGATTGTCGAAGAAATCAAAGCACTGGCGCGCGACGGCCATGCGCGCAGCGAGGTGGCCTTGCTGTACCGCTCCAACGCCCAGTCGCGGGTGCTGGAACATGCCTTGTTTTCCGCCGGATTGCCGTATCGCGTGTATGGCGGGCTGCGTTTTTTCGAGCGGCAGGAAATCAAGCACGCCCTCGCTTACCTGCGCCTGATCGCCAATCCCGATGACGACACCGCCTTTGCGCGGGTGGTGAATTTCCCGGTACGTGGCATCGGCGCGCGTTCGCTGGAACAACTGGCAGATACGGCCAAAGCGCATCAATGCAGCCTGCATCAGGCGGTGGCGCATCTGTCGGGCAAGGTACAAGCGGTGCTCGAACGCTTTACGAGCTTGCTCGCGCACATGCGTAGCGGCGCGGAAAGCTTGCCCTTGCCGGAGTTGGTCGATCATGTGCTCGAGCTTTCGGGTCTGTGCGAGCATTACCGCAACGAGAAGGAAGGTGAGGACCGGCTCGCCAACCTCGATGAGCTGATTAACGCCGCCGTCAGTTTCGTCAGCGAAGAATCCGCACTGCAGCCCAGCGAAACGCACGCAGAAGGCGTGCCACCGGACAGCGATCTGGCCTCCTTTTTGGCGCATGCGGCACTCGAAGCTGGCGAACATCAATCGGGCGACAGCGATGACGCGGTGCAGTTGATGACGGTGCATGCTGCCAAGGGGCTGGAATTCAACATCGTCTTCATCAGCGGTCTGGAAGAAGGCTTGTTCCCGCACGAAAACGCAGCGTTTGAAGCCAAGGGGCTGGAGGAGGAACGGCGGCTCATGTATGTGGCCGTCACCCGCGCGCGTCAGCGGCTCTATCTGTCTTTCGCGCAAACGCGGATGCTGCACGGGCAGACGCGCTACAACGTCGCCTCACAGTTTCTCGATGAAATTCCCGCGAGTTTGCTAAAATGGCTGACGCCGAAAGTGAGAGCGTCGCAGTCAAGGCAGGCAGCAACAACGCTCTCGTCGAGTTGGAGCAATGCCACCTCTGCGAATCCCGCGTCGTCTTCGGCTGTCTCGCGCACAGCCAATCTCAAGGCCGCAGCAGAATCCGGCAGCTTTTACGTCGGGCAGACGGTCATGCACACCAAGTTTGGTCAAGGAATGATCGTCAGCACCGAAGGCGCGGGGCAAGATGCCCGCGTACAAGTCAATTTCAAACACGCCGGACAGAAATGGCTGGCACTTTCGGTCGCACGGCTCACGCCAGTTTGATTTTCATGAAGTGTGATTTGTGAATTGTCAAAAGTGAAAGGGAAGGGGGATTTATGACCATGGTTACCAAGCCTGCGGGGAAATCCGTAATTGTTACGGGTGCGTTTGGCCGCCTAGGCCAGATGGTGATTGCCGAGTTGAAGCAACGTGGCTATCGCATGGTGGCGATGGATTTGGATAACCCGGTCAATCGCAAAGTGGCTACCCGATTGTCGGCATCTTATGATGAGGTGATTTGGGCAGATTTGCGTAAGGTGGATTTCAAGCCCCTGTTGTCAGGCGTCACGGCGGTTGTGCATCTGGGCGCACTCTTGCCACCGCTGACAGAAACCGCGCCGGAACTGGCGCGGGCAGTGAATGTGGACGCCACTTTCCGCTTGATTGATGCGATCGAAGCCTGTGCCGAAAAGCCTTTGCTGGTGTATCCCTCATCGGTCACGGTGTTTGGCTATCCTGAGCCGATGACGCGACTGATGCGGGTGGATGATCCCGTTTCGCCGACCGACAATTACACTCGTCATAAGGTCGAGATCGAGCAGCGACTGGCAGCTAGTACGATTCCATGGTGCGTACTGCGCGTAGGCGTTTCGGTCGATTCACGCACACTGGCGGCTGATCTGGTGACCTTGCGCCAGTTGTTCAATGTGCTGCCGGATAATCCGCTGGAGTATGTCCATCCCTGTGATGTGGCTACGGCGGTGGCTAACAGTATCGACAATCCACATGCCATCCGGCGGATTTTTCTGTTGGGTGGTGGCCACGATTGCCGCGTGACACAACATGAATTCCTCAGCACAGCATTCAAGGCGATGGGCGTGAATCTGCCGCGCGACATGTTTGGGCAGAACCGTTTTTACGCTTCGTGGATGGATACGACAGAATCGCAGGAAATCCTGCAATTTCAAAATCATCGTTTTGCGGATTATCAGGCGGAGATGCGCGGCCGTCTGGGTGGGCTGCGCTGGCTGATGGCTCCGCTGTCACCCGTGGTGCTTTGGGTGATGCGGAAAGTTCTCAAAGGTTGATCGCGTGTATCAGCCCCGCTGGCGGCTCGCGTTTTTGGGCGTTTTGCTGCCCGATTTTGCGCGTGCACCCAGTTCGTCATAGAGCGCTTCAAACTCTTGTGCGAGTTTGTGCCGCGCATCCAGATGCACCATGGGCTTCGATTGTTGATGCGACTCCTTGATTTTTACCGAGGAGGACAGCAGGGTGTTGAGTACCGGCAAGCCTTCTTCGCGCAGTTCATCGACCAGTTGTTGCGGCAGGCTGGCGCGCGACTGAAACTGGTTGATGATGATGCCTTCGACCTGTAGTTGCTCGTTATGATCTGCACGAATTTCAGCGACGTTGTCGAGCAATGCGTAAAGCGCACGTCGGGCAAAGGCATCGCAATCAAAAGGAATCAGGCAGCGGTCGGCTGCAATTAGCGCCGAGCGAGTATAAAAGTGCAAGGCAGGAGGCGTGTCGATCCAGATCTGGTCGTAGCCTTCAAGGGCATCAAGTGCTTCGCGTAGCTTGTAGATCTTGTAACGGGATTCGAGTTTGGCCTGCAATTCTTCGAGCGAAGCATGTGAGGGCAACACATGCAGGTTTTCAAAAGGCGTTTCCAGAATGAAATCTTCTGTGGCAAGCGGGCGCAATTTGAGACTCAGCATCTGATCAAAAAATTCGGTGGCGCTGATTTCCAGTTGATCGGCGGCTTCTCCCAGAAGATAGTGGGTCGAGTTGGCTTGTGGATCGAGGTCGATCACCAGTGTTTTTTCGCCACGCGATGCGCTGATGGCGGCAAGGTTACAGGTGATGGTGCTCTTGCCCACACCGCCTTTCTGATTGAAAACAACGCGTTTCATGATGTGCCCCCGATGAATGTCGAACTGCGTATTTTGCCATAGCAACAAGTCAGCTTGATTCTTTGTTCATCCGTCGTCAGAATCGAGGGTTGAGAATAAAAATTGGAGAGGTATCTCATGATGGCACGCAGTATCGGGAAAAAGATTTCGCTGGGTTTTTCGATGCTCAGTGTGGTCGGTATGCTCGTCAGCATAGGTGCCTTTTTTTATTTCAGGGAAACCAAAGGCACGATGGATGTATTGACGGCGAGTGCGATGGCGACCTCTTTTTTCTTTGCCAGCACGGCGTTTGTGCTTCATGCCATCAGCAAGCCGCCAATGCATGAGCTTCAGCCGTGGGATAGCCCTGAATCCTAAAGCCTGAACGGTTTGTTGTGATTTAGTGCGCGCCGCGCTTTCTGAAATCGCTAATCCGAAAACCGAGTAGCCCCAGCGTGGCGAAATAGCTGAATGCGCCTCCCAGACACAAAATGATGAGATGCGGGATTTTTTCACGCATGGTTTTGTGTAGCCACGCGTCTTCAGCACCGATGCCGAGCCATAGCACCGTTCCCATGACCAGCAAAGCCAGCAAGAGTTTTGCGGTGAATTTTGTCCAGCCGGGCTGAGGCTGGTAAATCCCGCCGCGCCGCAAACCGCGATAGAGCAAGGTCGCATTCAAGCAAGACGCGAGGCTGATCGATAGCGCGAGTCCGGCATGGTTGAGTTTCATGCCAAAGATGAATAGCAGGTTGAGGAGTTGCGTGACTGTCAATGTGATCAGTGCGATTTTGACCGGCGTTCTGATGTTCTGGCGGGCGTAGAACCCTGGAGCGAGGACTTTGACGAGAATGAGCCCCGTGAGTCCGACGCTGTAGGCAAGCAAGGCATTGCGCGTTTGCAGGACGTCACCCGCTGAGAAAGCGCCATGTTGAAAGAGCGTGGCAATCAGCGGAACGCCTAAAAAAGCCAGAGCCAGTGCGGCAGGGAGTGTGAGTAGCAAGGTCAGGCGTAGCCCCCAGTCGAGCAGCACGGAGAACTCATCGTGGCGTGCATCGGCGTGGAATTTGGCCAGACTGGGCAGCAGAATGGTTCCCAATGCGGCACCCAGCAAGCCAGAGGGAAACTCCATCAGTCGATCGGCGTAATAAAGCCAGGAGATGCTGCCCACAGCCAGAAATGAGGCAAAAATGGTATTGATGAGCAGGCTCACCTGGGCGACGGAAACGCCCAGCACCGCAGGAGCCATGAGTTTCAGGATGCGATTGACCCCGGGGTCTTTCAGGCTGAATGAAAAGCGCGGCAACATGCCGATTTTTGTCAGTGCAGGAAGTTGAATCGCCAGTTGGAGCGCGCCGCCGATGACAACCGCCCAGCCTAATGCCATGATGGGCGGATTGAAATAGGGTGCTGCCAGTAAAGCCATGCCGATGAAGGAGAGGTTCAGCAGCACGGGAGTGAAGGCGGGCAGGGCAAAGCGGCTCCATGTGTTGAGGATGCCCGCCGCCAAAGCCACCAGTGACATGAACAGGATGTAAGGAAAGGTGATGCGCGTCAGATGGACCGTCAGCGCAAATTTTTCGGTGTTTTCAGCAAATCCGGGTGCGGTCAGGTGGATGATGAGCGGGGTGAAGAGCATGCCCAGCAAGGTGACTCCCAGCAATACCAGAAACAGGAGTGTGGCCACATGATCGACTAGGCGGCGTGTTTCATCCGCACTTTGGCGATTTTTGTATTCCGCCAGTATCGGGACGAAAGCTTGCGAGAATGCCCCTTCGGCAAAAAGGCGACGCAGGAGATTGGGCAGGCGGAATGCCACCACAAAGGCATCGTTGGCCATGCCAGCACCAAAAATATGGGCGACGACCGCGTCGCGGATGAAGCCCAAAATGCGCGACAGCAGGGTCATGCCGCTGACGGTCGCGAGTGCCTTGAGTAGATTCATGGAGATTGCAGACGATCTTGTGAGGAGGGCAATGATACTTGAGCGTATTGATGCTGATGCCTTGGTTCGATAAAGAAGCTTTTGTTTTCTAAAATGCAGTGATTGTGGGGATGGAAAAACAACAGGCGGAGGTAGCCATGAAAAAACTGGCATTCATCAAGCGCAGTAACGGGAACCATTGGGTGGGAAACGGATTTTCGGTAAAGAGTATTTTTTCTTATAACGACATTGCCGAAACCATGTCACCGTTTCTGCTCATGGATTATGCAGGACCAACGGAATTCCCTCCGACGCAGGACAAACTGGGTGTGGGCGCGCATCCCCATCGCGGTTTTGAGACGGTGACCATCGTTTATGCGGGGGGCGTGTCGCATCGGGACTCTTCGGGGGGCGGCGGAACGATAGGTGCGGGTGATGTGCAATGGATGACGGCGGCATCGGGTCTTGTTCATGAGGAGTTTCATAGTCCTGAGTTTGCACAGCAGGGGGGCGCTTTTGAAATGGTGCAGTTGTGGGTGAATCTGCCCGCGGCGCACAAGGCTGCACCCCCTGCGTATCAGAGTATTACGGCGAATCAAATCCCGACGGTAGATTTGCCGCAACACATGGGAACGGCGCGCATCATTGCGGGAAGTTATGAGACAACTGTCGGTCCGGCGCATACGTTCACTCCGATGAATGTTTGGGATCTGCGCTTGAATACAGGACAAGGGGTGACGCTGGACTTGCCGGAGGGGCATACTGCCGCCTTGTTTGTACTGCAGGGAAGCCTGCGTATCGATGAGGTCAATGTCGAAGCGGCAGAAATGGCCGTATTCGAACGAGCAGGTAAAAAACTGGTGTTTGATGTGTCTGCTGCTGCCACGGTTCTGCTGCTCAGTGGTGAGCCGATCAACGAACCCATTGTCGGTCACGGCCCTTTCGTGATGAACAGCGAAGCAGAAATTCGACAGGCGATCAATGATTACAAGAGCGGCCGTTTCGGGCAGATTACCTGATCGAGTCAGTGTGTTTGGGTAAGTGTTTGGGCAGCATTTGGGTAAGGTGCTTGAATAGCGATGGAAATCCACTTATAATCGCTCGTTTTCACCGCTCTAGCTGGAATAACACACATGGCAAATAGCGCACAAGCGCGCAAGCGCGCACGTCAGGCTGTCAAGCAGCGTGCCCACAACATGAGTCTGCGTTCGACCCTGCGCACGGCAATCAAAAAGGTGCAGAAGGCAATCCTCGGTGGCGACAAGACCGCTGCTCAGGCTGTATTCAAGGATTCGATGAGCACCATCGATAGCATCGCTGACAAGAAAATCATCCACAAAAACAAGGCAGCACGTCACAAGAGCCGTTTGTCGGCAGCCATCAAGGCACTCTGAGTCGGCGCTGGAGCGTTTTCTTTTCGTAAAAGCCTATTCCATGCACTGCATGGTATTCGGTATACAGGAAGCGCTTGATAATGTGGAATGTACGGACGGCGGCGCGAGCCGCCGTTGGCGTTTGCTGTTGCCATATCTGTTTTGAACACTGCAGAGGTTGGTCATGTCGCATTTGATGAATGTCTATGCTCGCCAGTCGGTCGCTTTTACGCATGGTGAAGGTTCTTCCCTCTATGACGAGACCGGGCGGCGTTATCTCGATGCGCTGTCGGGGATTGCCGTCAATACGCTGGGGCACAATCATCCGCGTCTGGTGCAGGCTTTGTCCGCTCAGGTCGGGCGGCTGATTCATACCTCGAATCTGTATCAGGTGCGCGAACAGGAGCATGCCGCCGATCAGTTGGCGGCTTGTTCGGGTATGGCTGAAGTGTTTTTCTGCAATTCCGGTTGTGAAGCCAATGAGGCTGCCATCAAGCTGGCGCGTATGTACGGCCACAACAAGGGTGTCGAGCAGCCGGCGATCATCGTCATGGAAAAAGCCTTCCACGGACGCACGCTGGCCACGCTCTCGGCAACCGGAAATCGCAAGGTGCAAGCCGGCTTCGAGCCGTTGGTGAGCGGGTTTATCCGCGTCCCTTATGATGATCTCGCCGCCGTCGAGGCGGTGGCGCGCAACAACGCCAATGTCGTGGCGGTGCTGTTCGAGCCGATTCAGGGCGAGGGCGGTATCCGTCTGGCGCATGATGAATACATGCAGGGCTTGCGCCAGTTGTGCACGGCGAACGACTGGCTGTTCATGGTCGATGAGGTGCAATGCGGTCTGGGGCGTACCGGACGCTGGTTCGCCCATCAGCGCGCGGGCATTTTGCCGGATGTGATGACGCTGGCAAAAGGCTTGGGTTCGGGCGTACCGATTGGCGCGTGTCTGGCAGCAGGCAAGGCGGTGGGGGTGTTCGGCGCGGGCAATCATGGCTCCACATTTGGTGGTAATCCGCTGGCGTGCACAGCCGCGCTGACGACTTTGCAGGTCATCGAGCAGGATGGTTTGCTGGCGCGTGCCGCGGCTTTGGGGCAGACGATACGCCAAGGCTTGGCTCAGGCGCTGGAAGGTGTTGCGGCGGTGACCGATATTCGCGGCGAGGGCTTGATGATCGGCATCGAGCTGGATCGCCCCTGCGCCGATCTGGTGAAGCGCGCGCTGGAAGCGGGGCTGTTGATTAACGTGACGGCCGATAAAGTGGTGCGCCTGTTGCCACCGCTGACGTTCAGCGATGCCGAGGCCACCGAGTTGGTGACAACCTTGTCTCGTCTGATCCGCGAGTTCGTTGCCGTATGAAGTTAGATTGAAGATCGAAGCCTGTACTTGATACCAGGGCACGGGCGATGGATCGGTGAAATGAATATGGTTCCTGTCAGACATTTTCTGCAATTCAAGGACTTTACCCGCGCCGAACATGAGTATCTGTTCCAGCGCACGCGCATCATCAAGCAGCAGTTCAAGGCGTATCAACGCTACTGGCCGCTGTCTGATCGCACGCTGGTGATGATTTTCGAGAAGGCCAGTACGCGCACGCGCCTGTCTTTCGAAGCGGGTATCCAGCAACTGGGTGGTAGCGCGATTTATCTCAACACCCGCGATTCGCAACTGGGGCGCGGCGAGCCGGTCGAAGACGCGGCGCAGGTGATTTCGCGGATGAGCGATATCGTCATGATCCGCACCTTTGAACAAGACATCATCGAACGTTTCGCTGCCAACTCGCGTGTGCCGGTCATCAATGGACTGACCAACGAATATCATCCTTGCCAAATTCTGGCGGATATTTACACTTACATCGAACAACGCGGCCCGATAGCGGGTAAGACGGTGGCATGGATTGGCGATTCCAATAACGTCTGCAACACTTGGCTGCAGGCCGCCGAAGTCTTTGGTTTCAATGTGCATGTCTCTACCCCGCCGGGCTACGAAGTCGAGCCAGAGCGTGCGGGCTTGTACGGTACGGATAACTACGAAGAGTTTGCCGACCCCATGGAGGCGGCGCGCGATGTCGATCTGGTGACCACCGATGTCTGGACCAGCATGGGCTTCGAGGCAGAAAACGAAGAACGTCTGCGCGATTTCGAAGATTGGCAGGTGGATGCCGACATGATGCGCCAAGCCAAGGCGGATGCGGTTTTTATGCATTGTCTGCCAGCGCATCGGGGTGAGGAAGTGGCCGCCGAAGTCATCGACGGCGCGCAAAGCGTGGTCTGGGACGAGGCCGAAAACCGCTTGCATGTACAAAAGGCGCTGATGGAGTTTTTGCTCCTCGGCAAAATAGATAGCTGAGGAATGATTCATGAGCGATATCAAGAAAGTAGTGCTGGCTTACTCGGGGGGCTTGGATACCTCGGTGATTCTCAAATGGCTGCAGGACACTTACCAGTGCGAGGTGGTGACCTTTACCGCCGATCTCGGTCAGGGTGAGGAGCTGGAGCCCGCGCGCGCCAAAGCCTTGAAGTTCGGCATCAAACCGGAAAACATTTTCATCGATGATCTGCGCGAAGAATTCGTGCGCGATTTCGTTTTCCCGATGTTCCGCTGCAACACCATTTATGAAGGCGAATACCTGCTCGGCACGTCGATTGCGCGCCCGCTGATTGCCAAGCGGCTGATTGAAATTGTGAACAAAACCTCTGCCGATGCGATTTCGCATGGTGCGACCGGCAAGGGCAACGATCAGGTGCGTTTCGAGCTGGGTGCGTATGCGCTGAAGCCGGGCATCAAGGTGATCGCGCCGTGGCGCGAATGGGATCTGTTGTCGCGTGAAAAGCTGATGGCCTATGCCGAAGAGCATGGCATTCCGGTCGACATGAAGCACAAGCAGGGCGGTTCGCCGTATTCGATGGATGCCAATCTGCTGCATATCAGCTACGAAGGTCGTCACCTCGAAAATCCGGCTGCGGAAGCTGAAGAGTCGATGTGGCGCTGGACGGTGTCACCGGAAAATGCCCCCGATGCGGCGGAATATCTGGATCTCGATTTTGAGCAGGGCGATCTGGTCGCCATCAACGGTCAGCGCATGAAGGCGCATGAACTGCTGGCGACACTCAACCAGATTGGCGGCAAGCATGGCATTGGTCGTCTCGATCTGGTGGAAAACCGTTACGTCGGCATGAAGTCGCGCGGTTGCTATGAAACGCCCGGCGGCACGATTTTGCTGCGCGCGCATCGTGCCATCGAGTCGATCACGCTGGATCGTGAAGTCGCGCATCTCAAGGATGACCTGATGCCGCGTTATGCCAGCCTCGTGTACAACGGCTACTGGTGGGCACCGGAACGGCGTGCCTTGCAGGTGCTGATCGACCACACGCAACAGACGGTGAATGGCAGCGTGCGACTCAAACTTTACAAGGGCAATGTCATCGTCGTCGGACGTGATTCGAAAACCGACTCGCTGTTCGATCCGACCATCGCCACCTTTGAAGATGATGCCGGTGCTTACGATCAGAAGGATGCGGCGGGTTTCATCAAGCTCAACGCGCTGCGGATGCGGATTGCCGCTAACCTCAATGCGCGGCGTGGGAAATAAGGGAAGCTGAATACATGTCAGGCATGGGCATCAGCGAAGAACAGTTCGCCGACTTTTTCAGCACCTGGGGTGTCGGTGCTTTCATGCTGTTCATGCTGTTCATCATCGGTGAGCTGGCGTACAAGTCGAAGGCAGGCAAGCGCGGCACGTTCGTGCTGTTCTTCGTGCTGGCGTTTGGCATGATCGGTTTCATCGTCAAACTCATCATCGAAAAACTTTGGGGAATCTGAATATGTCTCAGTTTGAAAACGTCAGTGTCATCAAGCAGGCCAATGTGTATTTTGATGGCAAGTGCGTCAGCCATAGCGTGCAGTTTGCCGATGGCACGAAGAAAAGTGTGGGTGTGATCCTGCCGGGTGCGGCACTGACCTTCAATACCGGCGTGCCGGAAATCATGGAAGGCGTGGCAGGCAACTGCCGTGTGCGCATGAAGGGCGAAGCTGACTGGAAGCCATATGGCGCGGGGCAGTCGTTTAGTGTGGCGGGTAATTCGAGTTTTGAGATTGAAGTGACTGAGCCGTATCACTACGTTTGTCATTTTGGTTGAGCGGAGGTCGTCATGCCGTCATTTGATTTTTCTTCCGAAGTGGAAATGGTGGCATTGAAAAATGCCGTGGATGCCGCTGGCAAAAAGATCATCGGTCGGCATGATTTCAAAGGCACCAGTGCCAAGGTGGAACTGAACGAGAAAGATAAGTCGCTGATGCTGTATGCCGACTCGGACTTTCAGCTCAATCAGGTCAAAGACCTGCTCTTCCCCGAACTGGAAAAGAAGGAACCGGATTGCGTCAAGCGACTCGATCAGCAGGCGGTACAGAAGGTTTCCGGCGACAAAGTGAAGCAGGAGCTGAAGATCAAGATCGGCATTGAATCCGAACTCGCCAAAAAGATCGTCAAGATCGTCAAGGACTCCAAACTCAAGGTGCAGGCTAGCATCCAGGGCGATACCGTGCGTGTGTCTGGTGCCAAGCGTGACGTGTTGCAGGAAACCATCGCGCTGGTCAAAAAGAGTGTGCCGGATTTCCCCATCAAGTACGGCAATTTCCGCGACTGATGACGTGAATTTCATGTTCGCCCAATAAAAACGGCATCCATGGATGCCGTTTTTATTGGGGCTTGCTCGTTGTCGCTCAACTCTTCAGGTTGATGATCCAGCGACGGTATAGCCGATCCGCTGTGGCATGAAGTGGTGCAAGATCGTTTGCGGCTTGTCTTAGCATGTCTGCTGGTTGTTGCACTGTGGCGCAAGGGTGGGCGGCGATTTCATCCGCGCCGATGTGGCACCATTCCTCGATCATGTCTCGGGTCATCTCGACATGACACTGCATACCCAGATGCGGTCCAAGCGCGAATGCCTGGTGGGCGCAGGCCGCACTAGCCAAGATACGGGTCGCCCCGACAGGGATGCCGAAAGTTTCACCATGCCAGTGAAATGAGGTGAAGTTTTTCAGATGGCCGAACCATTCGCCCGCGACCGGGTTATCGAGCACCTCAACCTTGCCCCAGCCGATTTCCTTTTGTGGATTGCGCGTGATCTCCGCGCCGAGTGTCTTGGCCATCAACTGGCCGCCGAGGCAGTGACCGAGTACTGGAATACCGCGGGCAATGGCGGCACGAATCAATGAAAGCTCTTGTTCGATCCAGGGGAGTGGATCGTTAACGCTCATCGGCCCGCCCATGAAGACCAAGCCACTGTAGGCATCCGGGGTTGCTGGAACAAGCTCCCCAGCATCAATGCCGATCAGTTGCATGGGGATCGTGTGGCGTTCGAGGAATGTGGCAAAATAGCCGGGTCCCTCACCCGAGCTATGACGAAAGATTGCGACGGGTTTCATGGGTTCGTACCCTGTTTATTCAAGCCGATTGCGGATTTTAGCATTGCATTTCATTCTCGATGACAGCGGAATTTACTTCTTCTTGTTTGATGACCGCAGACTGGCTGCGTGAGCGTTTTTCAGAGCGAATCAGGCAGCCGCTGGAGGGGGTGACGGGATTTGAACCGGAAATATCCGTGGAGCAGCCACTGACTCCGGCAGCAGTCTTGATTCCCTTGGTTTTGCGTGAAACCGGATTGACTGTGTTATTGACTCAGCGCACCGCCCACTTGCGTGATCATGCCGGTCAGATCAGCTTTCCGGGTGGGCGCTGTGAGGAGTCTGATCGAACGCCGCAGGCTGCGGCGCTGCGTGAGGCGCAAGAAGAGGTCGGCCTTGAACCCGCGCAGGTCGAATTGCTCGGTGAGCTGCCCCAATACAGCACGGCAACCGGCTTCACCATTACCCCGGTGGTTGGTCTGGTCAGGCCGCCGCTCAACCTCAAGCTCGATGATTTTGAGGTGGCCGACGTGTTCGAAGTCCCCTTTGAATTTTTGATGGACACGCGCAATCACCAGCGACACCAGGTCGAGTTCCAGGGCGCGCTGCGCGCGTATTACGCGATGCCTTGGGAGGGCTATTTCATCTGGGGGGCGACGGCAGGCATGTTGGTGAGTTTGCAACGCTTCCTGTATGCTGCACGGGATGAATAACGCCCTGTCTGCGTCGCGCTATCGAGCCGGGAGATTGATTCCGCTGGCAATGCGCTGGCTTCTGAGTCTGCTTTGCTTGTCATTTGTATGGCATGCCTATGCACAGTCAGCCGCGCAGATGAGCCATGGCAAGCTCTGCGACTCTTGTCAGATATACATTAACAGTCTGGATCAGCCGCACCCGCTCACAGGGCTGTGGTTATTTAGCCGTGACGATCAGGAACAGAACAAGAATGTCGATCTCGACACCACCCTGTGGCGGCTGGTCAAAACCCCGGGCTCGTGGAAACATGCTTATGACGATGGTGTGAATTTCAAGGTGGGCTGGTATCGCGCCACGTTTGAGTTTGCCCCGTCGTTGGTCGGTCAGGAAGTCGTTTTGCTTTTGAACACCTACATGGGGCGCGTTACGGTTTATGTCGATGGTCGTGAGGTGTATCGACGACCGCACAATATCAACGTCGAACGCTATTACGCCGCACAGGCGATTCCGGTGCGCTTTACCATCACCCAGCCGCATCAGGTGGTCGCTATTCGTGTCGATACGCCCCTGATGACCGGGATTTATCAACTGCCCTTCGAACTGCGTCGTTACGACTCGCACGACCTTGCCTTGGTCGGTTATCAGATATTAGGGGGCGAGGCGCGCCAGATCACGGCCTATGTTTTTCTGGCATTTGGTTTGTTCTTCCTGCTGGTCTACGCCAAGACACGCTACCCGCTGTACCTTGTCAGTGCCCTGTGCAGCATCGTGTTTGTGCCATTTCTGGCGGCATTGAGCGATATGTTCATGGGTATTTTCGAACCAGAGACCATGCTCTATCTGCATTATCTGGGTATTTTCGTCGCGTATCTGTTTTTCCTGTTTTCGCAGTTTTTCCATCGCCCGATGCCCCGTTTGAACTGGTGGCTTGGTGTGCCCTACGTTGTGTTGGCATTGACGATTGCAGCGATGGCGATTCATCCCAACCTCGATCTTTTCCAGAAAATTCGAGGTATCTATTTTCTTTTTCTGCCTGTTGCGGGCGTATTCGCCTGTTACAACTTCTGGCGTGGTGCCCGAGCCGGCAAACCAGGGGCAATGACGCTGGTGGTATGGATGACCCTGTTCTTGCTGACGGCATTGAACGATGTTCTGCTGTCGCTGGGGGTTCTGACGACAATTAGTCTGACCTTTGTGGGAGGCATCTTTGCCATTAGTGCCATGCTGTATGTCACTTCAAATATTTTTGCCAATACCTTCGTTGAAAACCGGAATCTTGCACGCAATCTTCGCGGATTGAACGAGAATCTTGAGGAAATGGTGGCGCAACGGACATCTGATCTTGAGGCTGCCAATCAGCGTCTGGCGGAAATGGCCGTTAAAGATGAACTGACCGGTGCGTATAACCGTCGGCATTTCAATTCGGTATTCAAGGCTGAGCTGTCGCGACGTTCGCGCCCCAGCGCACCCATGGCGTTTTGCATTCTGGATGTGGACAAATTCAAGCAATACAACGATCACTACGGCCATCTGGCCGGTGATGTGGTGTTGCAAAGTGTGAGCGAGGCTGTGCGCGGCCAGCTTCGACGTGCGGGAGACGAGTTTTTCCGGCTGGGGGGCGAAGAATTCGGCATTTTGCTGATTGGCAATCAGGATCCGGAAGTGGCCAAAGCCTTTGTTGAAGGTGTGCGTGCGACCATCGAAGGCTTGGCGATTCCACACGAACTTAGCGAGCGGGGTGTCGTCACGGCCAGTTTCGGATTGGTTATTCTGGTGGGAGGCAGTCAGGCGACCGCTTGCCCTGAAGATGTTTATTGTGCTGCGGATGCTTTGCTGTATGAAGCGAAGGCACAAGGGCGGAATTGCGTTGTTGCTAAAACAATGTAGGTGATAGAAGCGATGTGTGGTGTGGATATTTCTTGGCATAGATTGACCGGTCAGGTGAAATTGATGCACCAAACCAGTGCCCGGTGGGCGTTCATGTGGTATCTTGATTAGCTGTTTCGATTGTTCCGATTGTTAGCTCCGTTTTTGCATCCGGTATGTCTCTTCTTTCCATTATCCTTGCTCTGGCACTCGAACAGCTCAGGCCTTTGGCGCAGCAAAGTTTTGTGCTGGAGCCGCTGAAACGCTACGCCCGTTATCTTGAAGATCACTTCAATGACGGTCAGCAGATGCATGGCAGCATTGCCTGGGTGCTGGCCTTATTGCCGCCCCTTCTGACGATATTGATCGTGCAGTTTGCGCTGATCTATTGGCAGCCCTTGTTGTTGCTCCCTTTTAATGTGGCGATGCTGTATCTGACGATGGGCTTTCGCCAGTTCAGCCATTTTTATACGGATACCCATCTGGCGTTACGCATGGGCGAGCTGGATCGTGCACGTGCCTTGCTGGGTGAGTGGCGCGGCCGCAGCGCCGAGCGCATGAGTTCTCAAGAAGTGGCGCGGGTCGCCATCGAGGAAGCCTTGCTGGCATCGCACCATCATGTCTTTGCGCCACTTTTTTGTTTCATTGTTTTCGGGCCGGTCGGTGCGATGCTGTATCGTCTTGCACTGTTTTTTCGCAATCAGTGGGGAACCCCTGAAATGGGCGCATTTGGGCAGACGGCACATAAGGCTTTTGCTGCGATCGACTGGTTGCCTTTGCGTTGTACCGCTGCTGCGTTTGCCATGACGGGTAATTTTGAGGATGCGGTGTATTGCTGGCGCACGCAGGCCGCAAGCTGGCCGGATGCCGGCTCGGGTATACTATTGGCTAGTGGTGCAGGCGCGATCGGTGTGCGATTGGGTCAATCGGTGCATGAGGTGGGCGAAGTCCGCTTCAGCGAGCGCCCTGAACTAGGCAGCGGTGAGGAAGCTGATGCCGATTTCATGCAAAGTGCAGTAGGTCTGGTTTGGCGCAGCTTGGTGCTGTGCGTGTTGTTGTTTGCGTTGTTCTGGGTGGCCAGTTGGGTAGGTTGAACCGATATACAGGAGAAAATGATGTCAGCTAAACGTGATGTGGTGATCGTGAGTGGCGTTCGTGCGCCCATTGGTAGCTTCGGCGGGACGTTGAAAGATTTCACGGCATCCCAGTTGGGAGCTTTGGTGGTGAAGGAGGCGATCAACCGCGCCAAGATTGATCCCAAGCAAATACAGCAACTGGTGTGTGGTAACGTGATTCACGGTGAAGCACGCGATATGTATGTTTCGCGTGCCATTGCCATCGATGCTGGTATGGCGCAGGAGTCCTGCGCGCTGACTCTCAACCGTTTGTGTGGTTCCGGTCTGCAATCCATTGTGACGGCAGCTAATGCCATTCAACTGGGTGATGCAGATGTGGCGATTGGTTGCGGTGTCGAAACCATGAGCCGATCGGGTTACATGATGCCTGCCGCTCGTTTCGGTGCGCGCATGGGCGATACCAAGTTGGTCGACATGATGGTCGGTGCGCTGACCGATCCGTTCAGCCCGAATCACATGGGGATTACCGCTGAAAACATCGCCGATCGTTACAAGATCAATCGTGAAGATCAAGACGCTTTTGCGCTGGAAAGCCAGAAACGTGCGGTGGCGGCGATTGCTGCAGGGCACTTCAAGTCGCAGATCGTGCCGGTGGAAATTCAGAGCCGCAAAGGCACGGTGCTGTTTGATACCGACGAATATCCGAAGGCCGATGCTTCGCTGGAATCGCTGGCCAAACTCAAGCCCGCGTTCAAGAAGGACGGTTCGGTCACTGCCGGTAATGCTTCCGGTATCAATGATGGTGCAGCTGCCGTGGTGTTGATGGAAGCCGCTGCTGCCAGCAAAGCAGGCTTGCAGCCGCTGGCGCGTCTGGTGTCCTACGCGGTGGCCGGGGTCGATCCGAGCGTCATGGGAACCGGGCCGATTCCGGCAGTGAAGCTCGCTTTGCAGCGTGCCGGGTTGAACTTGAACGACATCGATGTGATCGAATCGAACGAGGCCTTTGCCGTGCAGGCACTGTGTGTCAGCCGTGAGCTGGGCTTTGATCCGGCCAAGGTCAACCCGAATGGCGGCGCGGTCGCCTTGGGTCATCCGCTGGCGGCGACCGGCAGCATCCTCACCGTCAAGTGCCTGTACGAACTGCAGCGCACCGGCAAACGCTATGGTCTGGTGACCATGTGTATTGGCGGCGGCCAGGGCATTGCTGGTATTTTCGAGCGCGCTTGAAGTACATCGATTCCTCGGATTCCCCAGATTCCACATTCCGTCCCCGCTTTTCAGCGGGGTTTTTCCTCTGGAGGCAAGACGTCGTTGAAGCCCACCGATATCAACAACCCTGACTATTTCCACAAAGTGGTGGATTGTCAGTGGGCCTGCCCGGCCCACACCCCGGTTCCCCAGTACATCCGCGCCATCGCGGGGGGGCAGTATGCCGATGCCTACATGATTAACTGGCGCGCTAATGTCTTTCCCGGCATTCTCGGGCGCGTCTGCGACCGCCCCTGTGAGCCTGCTTGTCGTCGCGGCCGGGTGGACAAGGAGCCGGTGGCGATCTGTCGCCTCAAGCGGGTGGCCGCTGACTTCAAGGAAGACATCCGCGACCGTCTGCCGCAGGCTCCGGCGCAAAAGAACGGCAAGCGCATCGCCTGTGTGGGTGCTGGCCCTGCCGCGCTGACCGTGGCGCGCGATTTGATCGCTATTGGCTACGACGTGACGGTGTTTGACAATGGCAAGTCTGCCGGTGGCATGATGCGTAGCCAGATTCCCAAGTTTCGCCTGCCGGATAGCGTGATCGACGAGGAGTGCGATTACGTTTTTGGTATGGGTGTGGAAAAACGTCTCGACTGCTGGGTGAACAGCTTGCAGGAGTTGCTCGCCCAGGATTGGGATGCGGTGTTTGTAGGCACGGGCGCGCCGCGTGGCCGCGATGCGGATATTCCGGGACGCAAGGAAGCTGAGACACATATTCATATCGGTATCGAGTGGCTGGCGAATGTCGCCTTCGGTCATGTCGATAAGGTGGCTCCGCGCGTCATCGTGCTCGGCGGCGGCAATACGGCAATGGATTGCTGCCGTTCGGCGCGTCGTCTGGGCGGCACCGATGTCAAGGTGGTGGTGCGTAGTGGCTTCGAGGAAATGAAGGCTTCGCCGTGGGAAAAGGAAGATGCCATGCACGAAGGCATCCCTATCCACAACTTCCTCGTGCCCAAAGAGTTTGTTCATGACAACGGCAAGCTGCGTGGTGTGTCGTTCGAAAAGGTGCGTGCCGAATACGATGCCAAGGGACGGCGCAATCTGGTATCGACTGGCGAGCCGGATGTGCTGATGGAGTGCGATGAGGTACTGGTGGCGATCGGTCAGGAAAACAGTTTTCCGTGGATCGAGCGCGACATCGGTATCGAGTTTGACAAATGGGGCATGCCGGTGCTGGGCGAAAAAACCTTCCAGTCCACCCTGCCCAAGGTCTTCTTCGGGGGCGATGCCGCCTTCGGCCCGAAAAACATCATTACCGCTGTGGCGCAAGGGCATGAGGCAGCGATTTCCATCGACAACTTCTGCCGTGGCAAGGAGGTCGCCCAGAGGGTGATTCCGCCGGTCAATCTGGTCAGTCAGAAGATGGGCATCCACGAATGGAGCTATGACAACCAGGTTTCCGAGGATGCGCGCAAGAAAGTGCCGATGAAGCCGCTGGAGAAGGCACTGGCGGATATCAAACTGGAGCTGGAGCTGGGCTACGATCCGCGTCAGGCGTATGCCGAAGCCGAGCGTTGTCTGAACTGTGATGTCGAGACAGTGTTCGCGCCCAAGCTGTGTATCGAGTGCGATGCCTGTGTCGATATCTGCCCGACCGAATGTATCACCTTCACCGCCAATGGCGAGGATGAGGATTTGCGCGGTCGGCTTAAAGCCCCTGCGAACAATCTTGAGCAGGCCTTGTATGTGTCGCCCGAGCTCAAGACCGCGCGCGTCATGGTCAAGGATGAAAATGTCTGCCTGCATTGCGGCATGTGTGCCGAGCGTTGTCCGACGGGTGCGTGGGACATGCAGGAGTTCTATTACGAAATCGCCCACGCCGGTGCGGAGGTTCCCAAGCGATGAGTCAGTCCAGTCATTCACCAGCAGCCATTCAGGGCTGCAATGATTTTGTCATCAAGTTCGCCAACGTCAATGGTTCCGGTTCGGCTTCGGCGAATGAGCTGTTTGCTCGATCCATCATCCGCATGGGCGTGTCGGTCGCACCGCGCAACATCTTCCCCTCGAACATTCAGGGCATGCCGACTTGGTATGAGCTGCGTGTGTCGGCCGAAGGCTGGCTGGGGCGGCGCGGTGGTTGCGACATGATGGTGGCGATGAATCCGCAGACCTGGGATCGCGATATCGCCGAGATTTCCCCCGGCGGTTATCTGTTGTATGACGCGACCAAGGCCTTGCCGCGCTCCAAATTCCGCGACGATCTGAACATCATCGGTATTCCGCTCACCGAAATGTGCAACCGTGAATACAAGGATGCGCGGCAGCGTCAGTTGTTCAAGAACATCATGTATGTCGGTGCGCTGGCGGCCTTGATCGACATCGACCTGAAGGAAATTGAAAAGCTGATCGGCGAACAGTATCGCAGCAAGGAGCAGTTGATCGATGCCAATATGAAGGCATTGAAAATCGGCTACGACTACGCCAAGGCGCACTTCACCTGCCCGCTGCCGCTGCGCGTCGAGCGTGCCGATATGATCGGCGACCGCATCATCATCGACGGCAATAGTGCTTGCGGTTTGGGGGCGGTGTATGGCGGGGCAACGGTGGCGGCCTGGTATCCGATCACGCCCTCGACCTCGGTGATTGAAGCCTTTTCCAGCTATTGCCACAAATATCGTGTCGATCCGGATAACGGCGCGGCGAGGTATGCCATTGTGCAGGCTGAAGACGAGCTGGCTTCGATCGGCATGGTCATTGGTGCTGGCTGGAACGGCGCGCGTGCTTTTACCGCGACCTCCGGCCCGGGCATTTCGCTGATGCAGGAGTTTTTCGGGCTGGCGTATTTTGCCGAAATTCCGGCGGTGATTTTTGATGTGCAGCGCGGCGGCCCGTCTACCGGCATGCCGACACGCACCCAGCAATCTGACCTGATTTCCTGCGCTTACGCTTCGCATGGCGATACGCGCCATGTGCTGCTCTTCCCGGAAGATCCCTACGAATGTTTTGAACTCGGTGCTGAGGCGTTCGATCTGTCCGAGCGTCTGCAAACGCCGGTGTTCGTCATGCTCGATCTGGATATCGGCATGAATGAACGGCTGTGCAAGCCTTTTGCTTGGGATGACAATCACATCTACGATCGCGGCAAGGTGATGTCCGAAGAGGAGTTGGAAGCGGGCAAGGATTTTGGTCGCTATCTCGATGTCGATGGCGATGGCATTCCCTATCGCACCATCCCCGGCACACATCCGACACGCGGTGCCTTCTTCACCCGGGGTACGACGCGCAACGCTTACGCCAAGTACAGCGAAACCGGCGCGGATTATGTCTATAACATGGAGCGTCTGCGGCGCAAGCTGGATACGGCAGGCAAGATTGCGCCCGCGCCCATTTTGCAAGCCGCCAAGCTGCCGACGACCATCGGCGTGATTCATTATGGTTCGACCAGTTGTGCGATGGCGGAAGCCGCTGTGCAGTTGGAACAGCGCGGTTTGCACGTCGATACCCTGCGCGTGCGGGCTTTCCCGTTCAGTGATGAGGTGGTGCATTTCATCGAGCGTCACGAGCGGGTATTCGTCGTCGAGCAGAACGAAAGTGCTCAGCTACGCAGTCTCATCATCAACGAACACGATATCGACCCGAAGAAGCTGGTGCGCGTGTTGCATTACGATGGCACGCCGATTACCGCACGTTTCATCGCCGAGCGTATCGCCACCGCATTGTCCGATACCGCCGCTCAACCTAATCGCAAGGTGGCCTCATGACCTATATCCCCAAGCCTAAACTGCTGCGCCCGGATACCCCCAAGAATGCGCTGGGCTACACACGGCGCGATTACGAAGGGGCAATTTCGACCCTCTGCGCCGGCTGTGGTCACGACTCGATCAGTGCGGCCATCGTGCAAGCCTGTTTCGATCTGGATATCGAGCCACATCGCGTCGCCAAGCTTTCCGGCATCGGCTGCTCGTCGAAAACGCCGGATTATTTTCTCGGCAATTCGCATGGCTTCAACAGTGTGCACGGACGCATGCCCTCGGTGCTGACTGGGGCAGCACTGGCGAATCGCGACCTGCTCTATCTGGGTATATCTGGCGATGGCGATTCGGCCTCCATCGGTATCGGTCAGTTCGCTCATGCCATGCGCCGTGGCGTGAATATGACCTATATCTGCGAGAACAACGGTGTGTATGGGCTGACCAAAGGGCAGTTTTCCGCCACCAGCGACAAGGGTTCGAAAAACAAGCGCGGTGTGGTCAATAGCGATAGTCCGATTGATTTGGTCGCACTGGCCTTGCAGTTGGGCGCAACCTACGTTGGCCGCAGTTTCTCGGGCGACAAGGAACAGTTGATTCCGCTCATCAAGGGTGCGATTCGTCATCGTGGCCCAGCGTTTATCGACATCCTCAGTCCTTGCGTCACCTTCAACAATCACGCCGGTTCGACCAAGAGTTACGATTATGTGCGCGAGCATAACGAAGCGGTGAATCGTGTCGAGGTGATCCTGCCGCGCGATCCGATCGAAACTTCTTATCCGCCCGGCTCGCTGCGTCGTGTCGTGCAGCATGACGGTTCGGTGCTGCATCTGCGCAAAGTGGCCGAAGGTTATGATCCGACCGACCGCATCGGTGCGATGAACTATTTGCAGGAACGTCATGCCTTGGGTGAAATCGTTACGGGGCTGTTGTATGTGGATAGCAGTGCGGAAGACCTGCATCGCCATCTCAATACCGTACCCAAGCCGCTCAATAAACTCAGGGATGCTTATCTGTGCCCAGGTAGCAAAGCACTGGAGGCATTGAACGCGTCGTTGCGTTAATGATTAAATTGAGGTCGTAACGCGGCGATTCATGGGATTTTCGAGTCATCTCGGTCAATCAGCCTCCAAAGACACAACATAAAATGCCCGAACGGGTTGCATCTAACCGCTGTCGGCGGTATCTTTGCGACCCGTTCATCTTGAAGCCTTATTGTGAAATCAGCAAAAGAGGCGTGTGCGTCCAGCGCATCCGCTTCCACTTCATCTGACGAAACATCCAACAGCCTCGATCCGCAGGATTGGGACGGCTTTCGCGCTCAGGCGCACCGTATGCTGGATGACATTCTCGATTACCAACAAAATATTCGCGAGCGTCCGGTCTGGCAGCCCGTGCCACAAGCGGCACGCGCCGTATTCCAGCAGACATTGCCGCAGCAGCCCACAGCACTGGAAGCCGTCCACGATAGTTTCATGGACGACATCCTGCCCTATGCCATTGGTAACGCACATCCCGGCTTCATGGGCTGGGTGCATGGTGCAGGGGCACCCGTCGGTATGCTGGCCGATATGCTGGCAGCGGGGCTCAATGCCAATCTGGGCGGACGCGAGCAGGTTCCTGTCGAGGTTGAACGTCAAGTCACGCGCTGGATGCGCGAATTGTTTGATTTCCCCGAATCGGCGACTGGGCTGTTTGTCACCGGCACATCCATGGCCAATCTGGTAGCCTTGCTGGTGGCCAGAGCTCATGCGCTGGGCGTCGATGTACGACGTCAGGGCTTGGTGGGCAGCGGTCGGCAGCTTACCGCCTATGCCTCGGCAGGTGCTCATAAATGCATCTACAAGGCCATTGATATGGCCGGTATTGGCAGTGATTTCCTGCGTGTTGTTCCGATGGATGCCAATTTCCGGATGGACATGGCCGCGCTTGAACGTACCATTGCCGACGACCGGGCGGCGGGTTTGCAGCCCTTTTTCATTGCTGCGACGGCCGGCTCTGTGGATGTCGGTGCGATCGATCCTCTACCGCAACTGGCGACGATTGCCCAGCGTGAAGGGCTGTGGTTCCATGTGGATGGTGCATTTGGTGCATTGGGTATGATGGCGCCTTCCATCGCACCGCGTCTGGCGGGCATTGAGCGTGCTGACTCCATCGCCTTTGATTTCCACAAATGGCTACAAGTGCCTTATGACGCCGGATTCGTACTGGTGCGTGATGGTGCGCTTCATTTCGATACCTTTGCCCTTCCCGTAGCGTATCTGAGCCGCGATATACAAGGCATGGCTGCAGGCTCGCCCTGGCCGTGCGATTTTGGTCCCGATCTGTCGCGTAGCTTCAAAGCCCTTAAAACGTGGTTTACCATCAAGACCTATGGGGCTGAGCACTTGGGACGCATGATTACCACCACCTGCGATCTGGCACGCTATCTGGCGCAGCGTGTTGATGCCACGCCTCAACTGGAGCGGCTAGCCCCTGTGGAATTGAATATCGTCTGCTTCCGCTACCGTTGTGAGTCGGGCGTGAATATCGATGCGGTGAATGCTGCGTTAGTGGTTGCCTTGCAGAAATCCGGCATTGCCGCGCCTTCAACGACAACCATCAATGGCCGTTTCGCCATTCGCATCGCCATCGTCAATCATCGAACTGAACGACGCGATATTGACGCCATGCTGGATGCCGTCCTTAGACTGGCACCGCAAGTGCTGGCGACAGGGGCGGGTGGACAGCCCGGGGGTTTTGGCATTCGTCAGGATGAAGCGGAGTAGCGGAGAGTGACTATTCCTGCACTGCTGGGCAATGCTGCATTGATGCGGCGTGCCATGGCAGGCGAGGATTTGCGACCGCTGGGGCAGTGTTTGCTCGAACGTGCCAAGCGTCACCCTGAAGATGCCCATGCCCTGATGGATCTGTCGATGATCCTGCAACTGACGGGGCAACGCGATTTGGCGCTGCAAGTGCAATGGCAGGCGCTGGAGGTTTCCACGCATTACCATCTACCTGCAACACAATCTGTTGCAAATCGCAGCTCACTACGCCTGCTGGCTTTCATGGCACCGGGCGATTTGATGACCAATACGCCGCTTGATTGCCTGCTGGAACAGAGCGATGTCACGCTGGACATGATTTATATCGGCGAAGGCTTGCCTATTCCAAGCCCGACTGAAACTCCTCCGCATGATGTGCTGTTTGTCGCCATTGGCATCTCGGATCGCACAGCACCGTTGCTTACCGAACTGACTGAAATCACGCGATCCTGGCCGTGTCCTGTGCTCAATCTGCCAGAACGTATTACCAGGACTGCGCGCGATGCAGCCTGTCTTCATCTTCGGGATATCCCCGGGGTTGTCATGCCGATGACGCATCGCCTGTCGCGTGAAATGTGGGTGCGCATGAAGGACGGAACGACGTTCTTGAACGATGTTTTTCCTGAATGCACCTTTCCACTGATTATCCGACCGATTGACACCCATGCAGGTCAGGGCTTGGTGAAACTCGAACAGCCCACCGACGTTGTGGAATACCTTGCTCAAAGACCCGATACGGAAACTGAGTTTTGCATTTCACCCTTCATGGATTACCGGAGCGCAGACGGTTTTTATCGCAAATATCGTATCGCGCTCATTAAGGGGTGTCCTTATATCTGTCATATGGGCATTTCGACGCACTGGATGATTCACTACATGAATGCCGGTATGCATGAAAGCGCGACCAAACGGGCGGAAGAAGAACGCTTCATGGCCAATTTCGACCAGGGTTTTGCCTTGCGCCATGCGGCTGCATGGGCTGCCATCGATGAGCGTTTAGGTCTGGATTATCTGGTCATCGATTGTGCTGAAGCGCCGGGAGGCGAGTTGCTGATTTTCGAGGTTGATACAGGTGCTGTTGTCCATGCGATGGATCCAGTCGATATCTACCCGTATAAACCTGCGCAGATGGAAAAAGTCTTTGAAGCCTTTCGTGAGTTGCTGGAGACTACGCGCAACTCACGAAAGGCTTGCTCATAAGGCATCAATCACAAATCAACCCGCGGATGCTTTGCGCGTCGCCATGACAGAAATGCCAGCACAAGCCAAGTGGCCAGAATAAATGGAAAAGTCAGTGCCGGTAGTTGAAGTGTCTGCATGAGCCATGTGCAGGCAATCGTTATCAATGCAGCCATCAGTGCGATCACCCATGCAACCACTAATGGAAGCACCCTCCCTTTTGTCAGCAATGAAACTGCAATGGCGGCCAGTACGGCGTTATAGCCATGAATCCCTGTGACGATTTGATCCGGGGCGACATGGAAAATTTCATCGATACCCATCGCCAGTGCAGCACCACTGGCCGCGAACAGGGCGCATCGGCGTGAGTGCATGAGTAAGCCGATAAAGAATACCCCACCGACCAGGGTGTCTGCCTGAAACATGACTTGCCCGAAAGACTGGAAAAATCCATCCAGCCATATCCACGGTGTCAGTGCCATGCCGGGCGGGCTTGGTGTTGATGTCTGGATCAGGAGCATTCCCCAGGTCGTGACGACAAAAGGGAAAGTGTAGGGTTTGATACCGATCTGCGGCAGGAGGCGCATGAGTAGAACGCAGAGGAGGCACCCCAGCAGGCCGGCAATCAGTGCAAAGGAAGTTGCACCATAAAAATAAACAGTCGCGATGGCGACCAAGGCAGGATTGAAGCCATGAATGCCTTCGCTGATTTCAAGAGATGGCGTTGATTTTATGAGAGCGGTCAGCACGGTTCCTGTCATGGCACCCAGCAGGGCAGCGAGCGCAATGGGGATGGAGTGTGTTGCCAGACCCACCAGAAACAGTAAGCCCGTGATGGCGTTACCCTGCAACATGATCTGTCCGAGACCGCGCAGAGTCGCTGTAAAAAACTGGATGAATGTCATGGAGTGATTTTAGGCGAGGATGTCAGGGCAGTGCGTGGGACAGGTAAAATTAGCGACTCATTTACTCCGCAGACAGCAGGTGCATTCATGTGGTTTCGTAATCTACAGATTTATCGTTTGACGGATGGCTGGCAATACGATGTCGCCACGTTGCAAGACAAAATGGCAGCGCATATCTTTCGGGGCTGTGGCGCCAGTGACATGCAGGCGCGGGGCTGGGTTCCGCCGCGTGGCAATGAGGGCGAACTGCTTATTTCTGTGAATCAGCAATGGCTGGTGTGTCTGGGTGTCGAGCAAAAATTGCTGCCGTCATCCGTGGTGCGTTTGTATGCGCAGGATCGCCTGTCGGAACTGGAGGTGCAACAAGGCTTCAAGCCGGGGCGCAAGCAAACGATGGAAGTGACTCTGGCCGTGATGATGGAGTTACTGCCACGCGCTTTCATTCGACGTCGATTGACCTATGTCTGGATTGATCCTCAAGGACAATGGCTTGCCATCGATGCAGGGAGTCTGGCTAAAGCGGAAGAGGTGATCGAGCATCTCAAACAGTCACTGGGTGAATTGCCCCTGATTCCGTTGAATACCCGGCTTTCTCCTGCTTCAGCGATGACAGAATGGCTGGCAACAGGTGATGCACCCGCAGGCTTTACCATCGATCGTGATTGCGAACTTCGCGCGGCGGACGAAGAGCGCGCAACGGTGCGCTATACGCGCCATGATCTGGAGGCCAGCGAAATTGCCCATCATATTGCTGCTGGAAAATCCGCGACACGCTTGGCGTTGACTTGGCAGGATCGAATTTCTTTTGTATTGACTGAACAAATGCAACTCAAGCGTCTGGCATTTCTGGATGTGCTCAAGGAAGAGTCGGAGCGTCAGGCAGAAAATGCCGATGAGCTGTTTGAAGCAGATTTCGCCATCATGGCAGGTGAGTTCGCGCAGTTGCTGCCCCAACTGGTCGAGGCATTGGGAGGCGAAGGAGAGTCAAACGTATGAGGCACACGAAACGCATGCGCTACGTTCAGTATGACCTTACCGGAACCATCGCTTCCATGCAGCTGGCTGAAACAGAACAGCCACAACCGGGTGAAGGTGAAATACTCATCGAAGTGGCGTATGCGGGGGTGAATCGTCCCGATGTGCTACAGCGTGCCGGAAAATATCCGCCGCCATCGGGAGCATCACCCATCTTGGGATTGGAGGTGGCTGGACGTGTTGCTGCGCTAGGGGCGGGTGTTTGCGAATGGCAGGTGGGCGATCGGGTTGCCGCGCTGGTTCCCGGAGGTGGCTATGCCGAATTTTGCGTCGTCTCGGCGGCACATGCCTTGCCCGTACCAGAAAACACGCCTTTGAATCTGGCAGCGGCCTTGCCTGAAACATGGTTTACCGTCTGGGCGAATCTCATGGGGCTGGCACATTTGAAACGTGGTGAACGGCTGCTGGTTCATGGCGGTTCCAGCGGTATCGGGCTTGCCGCTATTCAGTTAGCAAAGCATGTCGGGGCAGAGGTCTTCGTCACCGTAGGCAGTGCTGAAAAAGCTAGGTTCTGCAAAGACTTCGGGGCGGATCATGTTATTGATTACCGGCAGGAGGATTTTCTCGCGCGAATCAAGGAAATCACGGCAGGCGAGGGCGTGGATGTCGTGCTTGATATGGTGGGCGGCGGTTATTTGCAAAAGGATGTCAGCGCCTTGCGACGTGACGGCCGTCTTGTGATGATTGCCTTTCTCGAAGGCAGCAAAACAGAATTTGATTTCATGTCGGTGATGATGAAGCGATTGACGCTGACCGGCTCCACCATGCGTTCCCGCAGTCTTTCAGAAAAAACCGTCATCTGCGATGCCTTGCGTCATGAAGTCTGGCCTGCCTTGATGGCGGAAAAACTGAAAACACATATTTGTGCGATCTTTCCGCTTGAACGCGCAGGGGATGCGCACCGCTTGATGGAAAGCAGCCAGCACATCGGGAAAATCGTGCTTCAGGTCGGTGCTGCCTGAATCGGATGGGATGATATTGCGGCGTGTAAGGCCGCTAAAACCGCTTCAGGATGTTCGTGCTGAATGTTATGACCGGAGTCGATCCAGCTGAGATGGCAGCCCGGATAAAGATTGAGAAAGTCCTGTTTCTTGTCGAGGCTGAATCGATCGAGTGCGGAGAGTCGGAAGGTCTGTGCGCGTGATCTGGATTGGAGCACAAATACGGGACAGGATGGATGCCAAGGTGTTGCCAGTACTTGCGCACCGGTTTGAACGGCGGCAGCCAGCTCTTCTTTCCCCCCTCGGATGCGCAAAAATAATTCAAACAATCCACGAAACCACCAAGGGCGGTGTTCGATGGCACCGAGCCCTGTGAATTGCTGAGGATGGGTCGGATCAATGAGCACTAAGGCAGCGACGTCCTCCGGATGCTGGCGGGCAAATAGCTGCATATACAACCCACCGATTGAATGTCCCACCAGAATGTAGGGGGGTGGCAGATTCAGTTCTTGAAGCAAGATGCGCAATTCTGTAACGATATGCTGCCCATCGCGCGGTGTGCTCATCATCGGGCTCGCGCCATAACCGGGGCGGTTGTAGGTCAATACAGAGTACTCTTGACTGAGCGCAGGCAAAATGGTCTTCCAAGCCTGATGCATGGTCGCACCCAAGCCATGCTCAAAAACGATGAGGGGCGTTTTGTTTTTTCCACGGCGTAATTGGTATTCGCAGGAAATTGTTGGAGGTGTTGTCACGTCTGGGTACAAACTGAAAAATTACAAGCAGATTATTGAGCATAATGCTCCCACACAACCTGGGACAGGAGCGAAGCATGTCACGCATACAGGCCATAGAACTGGAAGATTACGCCTGGTTTCCCCGCTCATGGCGGAACTACATGACGGATTTTTATCATTTTCAGATGAAAACCTTCGATCTGTATCGACCCGCCGCCGATCTGATAGCCGACGTGCTTCGGCGTACCCATCAAACACAGATACTGGATTTGTGCTCCGGGGGTTCCGGCCCTTTGGCACTGGTTCAGCAGCAGCTACGCGAGCGGCATGGTTTGTCGGTCCCCATTCGCCTGACGGATAAATATCCCAATCTGCCCGCCTTTGAAAAAATCAGTGCCGAAGCCCAGGCCTTGGGCGGTGAAATCGCGTTCTCCAGCACCTCGGTCGATGCCACCGCCGTGCCGGAAGAGCTCAGTGGCTTGCGCACACTCTTTTCCTGTTTTCATCATTTCCCGCCGGCGTTGGCGCGCCGTATTTTGGCGGATAGTGTGGCCAAGCGTGCCCCCGTCGCTATTTTTGAGTTATCCAATCGCAGCCTGTCTGCGTTTTTGCAAGTGATGCTGGGCGGGCCGTTATCGATTCCTTTTTTGACGCCTTTTTTCAGACCGTTTTCATGGATGCGTCTGTTCTGGACTTATGTCATTCCCGTGGTGCCGTTCTGTGCCTTCTGGGATGGCATTGGTTCGAATCTGCGCGCGTATGCACCGGACGAGATGATGGCTTTGGTGAGTGAGACGCCGGGGCAGGAAACGTTTGAATGGAAGGCCGGCATTGCCGAAGGCGGGCTGCCGGGGGTGCGGGTGACGTATCTGATCGGTGTGCCACGGTGAGTCGATGATCGCCGACTCGTTACTTACAGGATCGGTGCCAGCCAGCGTTCCGCTGTTTTCATATCCATACCTTTGCGCTGTGCCCAGTCTTCGAGTTGATCGCGACCGATCTTGCTGATGGCAAAGTAATGCGACTCGGGGTGTGCGAAGTACAGCCCCGAAACCGCAGCGGCAGGCATCATCGCGTAGCTTTCGGTCAATGCCATGCTGGCATTTTTTTCGGCATCGAGCAGGGCGAATAGCGTGCCTTTTTCGGTGTGGTCGGGACAGGCGGGGTAGCCCGCGGCAGGGCGGATGCCGATATATTTTTCGTCGATCAAGGCATTGAGCGGCAGATTTTCATCCTGCGCGTAAGCCCAGGTCTCGCGGCGCACCTGATGATGCAGCCACTCGGCGCAGGCTTCGGCGAGGCGGTCGGCCAGAGACTTGAGCATGATCGCGTGGTAGTCGTCATGCTGCGCCATGAATTCCTCGAGTTTGGCTTCGATGCCGATGCCGGCGGTGCAGGCAAATGCACCCATCCAGTCAGATGTATTCGTATCCACCGGTGCAATGAAATCCGCCAGACTCTGATTGGGTTTTCCCGAGGGACGCTGCTGCTGCTGACGCAGGCAATGGAATACGGTGCGCTGTGTGGTGCGGGTTTCGTCGGTGTAGAGGATGATGTCATCGCCGGAGGTATTGGCGGGGAACAGCCCGAACACTGCATGCGCGGTGAGCCATTTTTCAGCGACGATCTGCTTGAGCAGGGCTTGTGCATCGGCAAACACGCTACGCGCCTGCGCGGCAACATCCGCGCCGACCTTGGCATCGTCGAGGATGCCCGGATAGCCACCTGCCAAATCCCAAGTCTGGAAGTAAGGCCCCCAGTCGATGTAGTCCACCAGTTGTGCGAGATCAATGTCGCGCAGCACGGTGATGCCCGTTTTCTGGGGCTGGACGGGGGCGTAGTTCAACGCGCTGCGATTGGCGCGCGCTTCCTCCAGCGTGACGAGTGCCACGCCTTTTTTCGCCGCATGTTGCACGCGCAGTTTTTCGTAATCGGCGGCAACTTCTGCCTTGAAGGCTTCCGCATGAGTTTCCGAAAGCAGTTTGGAAACCACGCCCACTGCCCGCGAAGCATCCGGGACATAGACCACAGCTTGCTGGTAATTCGGTGCGATTTTGATCGCGGTATGCGCGCGGCTGGTGGTCGCGCCGCCGATCAGCAGCGGCATATTCATGCCCTGCCGTTGCATCTCTCCAGCCACATGCGCCATTTCTTCCAGCGAAGGCGTGATCAGGCCGGACAAGCCGATCGCATCCACCTCATGCTCGCGCGCCGCCGCCAGGATCTTGTCGGCGGGCACCATCACGCCGAGGTCGATCACTTCATAGCCATTGCAGCCCAATACTACACCGACGATATTCTTGCCAATGTCATGGACATCGCCCTTGACCGTCGCCACCACGATGCGCCCCTTGGCGGTTGCGCCCGAGCGTAGTTTTTCTGCTTCGATGTAGGGCAGCAGATGCGCTACCGCCTGCTTCATCACTCGCGCAGATTTCACCACCTGCGGCAAAAACATTTTGCCCGCGCCGAACAGGTCACCGACCTGATTCATGCCGTCCATCAAGGGGCCTTCGATGACGGACAAAGGTTTCTCGCCCGCGGCTTCAGCGGCAAGCCGTGCTTCCTCGGTATCCTCGACGACGAATTCAGTGATGCCCTTGACCAGCGCGTGCGCCAGACGGGCATGCACGGGCTGCTGCCGCCAACTCAGATCCTGCACTTGTTCCTTGGCCGTGCCCTTGACGGTCTGCGCGAATTCAACCAGACGTTCTCCGGCTTCGGGTGACTGGTTGAGAACCACCGCCTCGACATGAGCACGCAGTTGTTTATCAAGCTCGTCATACACGCCGAGCTGTCCGGCATTGACGATGCCCATGGTCATGCCGGCCTGAATGGCGTGATACAAAAAGACCGTGTGAATCGCCTCACGCACCGGGTCGTTACCACGGAACGAAAACGAAACATTGGAAACGCCACCTGAAATGCCTGCAAACGGCAAATTGGCGCGGATCCAGCGGGTCGCCTCGATGAAATCGACGGCATAGTTGTTGTGCTCCTCGATGCCGGTGGCAATCGCAAACACATTGGGATCGAAAATGATGTCCTCGGGCGGAAAGCCGACGTCGGTCAATAGCTGGTAAGCACGTTGGCAGATTTCTTTCTTGCGCTCCAAGGTATCGGCCTGCCCCTGCTCATCAAATGCCATGACGATGGCCGCCGCGCCATAGCGACGGATTAGCTTCGCCTGTTGCAGAAAGGGTTCCACGCCTTCCTTGAGCGAAATCGAATTGACAATGCCCTTGCCCTGCAAGCATTTCAGACCGGCTTCGAGTACCTCCCATTTCGACGAGTCGATCATCACCGGCACGCGAGAGATGTCCGGCTCGCTACCGATCAGGTTTAAAAAGCGCACCATCGCCGCCTTCGAATCGAGCATCGCCTCATCCATGTTGATGTCGATGACCTGCGCGCCGGCTTCCACCTGATTGCGCGCCACGTCGATGGCCTTGTCATATTCGCCATTGAGAATCAGGCGGGCAAAGGCTTTCGAGCCGGTGACGTTGGTGCGTTCGCCGACATTGACGAACAGTGATTGCTTGCCGATGTTGAACGGTTCCAGCCCGGACAAACGCAGTTCTTGTGGCACCTCCGCAGGGCGACGCGGTGGTAGTCCGGTCAGAGCCTGGGCTATGGCGCGGATGTGCTCGGGCGAAGTGCCGCAGCAGCCGCCTGCCACATTGATGATGCCCGCCTCTGCCCATTCGCGGATCGCACTGGCCAGCATTTCCGGCGTTTCATCGTAGCCACCAAAGGCATTAGGCAGCCCGGCATTGGGGTGCGCTGAGACAAAGCAGTCGCACAGCCCGGAGAGTTCTGCCACATATTGGCGCAGTTCGGCCGCGCCCAGCGCGCAGTTCAGGCCAAAGGTCAGCGGTTTTGCATGGCGCAGCGAATTCCAGAAAGCCTCAGCGGTCTGCCCAGACAGGGTGCGCCCGGAAGCATCGGTAATCGTGCCGGAAATCATCACCGGCCAGCGTCGTCCGGCCTCTTCAAAAAACTGCTCGATGGCAAACAGTGCGGCCTTGGCATTGAGCGTATCGAACACCGTTTCTACCAGCAGCAGATCGGCGCCGCCCTCCACCAGCCCACGGATGGCGACGAGGTAGTCGGCTACCAGTTCGTCAAACTGCACATTGCGAAAACCCGGATCATTCACATCCGGAGAAATCGAAGCCGTGCGCGAAGTCGGCCCGAGCACGCCGGCAACAAAACGTGGTTTGTCGGGTGTCTGTGCCGTGTAGATATCGCAGGCTTCGCGCGCCAGTTTTGCACCGGCAAAGTTCAGTTCATGAACCAAAGATTCCAGCGCGTAATCGGCTTGTGAAATCGCGGTGGAATTGAAGGTGTTGGTCTCGATAATATCCGCACCCGCCGCGAGATATTCCTCATGAATCCCACGGATCACCTCGGGACGAGTGAGCAGCAACAAGTCATTGTTGCCCTTCAGATCCTTGCCATGATCGGCAAAACGCGCGCAGCGATAATCGGCCTCCGTCAGTCCGTGCCGCTGGATCATCGTCCCCATCGCTCCATCCAGGATCAGGATGCGCTGATTAAGGAGCGTGCGGAGTTCTTGCGTGCGATCGGGCTGCATGGCGGGACAAAAGGGGTAAATGAACCGCGGATTTTAACATGGGGGCGTCAGGCTACTTCACCTACTTCCGGCGGAGCGAGAATGCGATAAACATCAAAACTCCCCACGACAAGAAGTCGCGCTTTGATGACATCTTTACGCTTGACTGGATTGATATGGATGCGCTCACCGTTGTAGCTCCCTCTCTCACCCCGGAAAGCTACAATACACCACCATGGCCTCATGCAGTTTCTCTTGTTGTAGCTCCCTCTCTCACCCCGGAAAGCTACAATCTTCCGCCCATCCTCCACGGCCATCGGATTGTTGTAGCTCCCTCTCTCACCCCGGAAAGCTACAATGTGGGCAGCAACTACACCGCCGTCACAGCCGTTGTAGCTCCCTCTCTCACCCCGGAAAGCTACAATTCCATATAATTCCGACACTGGTTATCGTCAGTTGTAGCTCCCTCTCTCACCCCGGAAAGCTACAATCCCTTTTTAAGTTGCCGACTGCCCACGCAGGTTGTAGCTCCCTCTCTCACCCCGGAAAGCTACAATTGTCCTCTATATCATCGCCCGGTGGACTAAGTTGTAGCTCCCTCTCTCACCCCGGAAAGCTACAATCAAGTAACTCTTTTCCTGATTAGCAATGAACGTCAGCCAAGCTCATCTGGTGAGCCTCGCGGAGCG